>NZ_JBHSEP010000006.1:0-253818 GCF_042654645.1 Cohnella hongkongensis
TAGACGCTCACTACCACAACTCTTTATTGCAGCAGCTTAGGGCTGTTTGACGGGTTCGCCTGACTCGATCCCCGTCGAGGGGCCTTCCCTCATCTCTGATGCAGCTTTCACAGCACACCACCACCGTACATGCGGGTCCGCATACGGCGGTTCCAAAAGGTTTGTGTTCCGGGACATTTCCCATGCGCCACGGCGTAAGTTGGCCATCATGAAGCTCGCCCAGTTGGGGACTCCGAGCGCCCGGAGCTCGCGGATGCGGGTTCTCACCCGTTTCCACTGTTTCCAAAGACACATGCGGAGTCTCCTGCGAATCCACTGGTCAAAGCTCTGACAGTGCGTCTTCGCTGAGGCTAGGAGGAAATAACCTACCCATCCCATGAGGTAACGGTTCAGGCAAAGGATTCGCTCTTCCATGGAGATCGACGGTGTCCGGTTGGTCAGCTCCCGAATCTTCTCTTTAATGCGCGAGATGGTTTTCGGCGCCAGCCGAATCGTTGCCTGTTTGTTCGACAGGAAGCTAAATCCGAGGAACTTACGGTTCCATGGCCTGTCTACTGCACTCTTGTCCCGGTTCACTTTCAGTTTCAGCTTTCCTTCTACAAAGTGCGTTACCGACTCCATCACACGCTCTCCGGCCCGTTTGCTCGCAACAAAGATGTTGCAGTCGTCCGCCTAGCGGACGAACCGCAGGCCTCCCCAGATAAGAACGTCATCTTTCCGCCCGCGCCTGACCAAGTCTACGGCTGCAGCCCCTGGCAGCTTTGGATTTCGGCATGTCTGGGTGACTCATCCGGCTGCAACCGCCTCTATTTGGATTCGTGTACCTCAGGCCGTGCTTTTGCCTCCAGCTTCCTTCAGATTCCGCCTCGCGACGGATACCCTTGCTCTTGGCTAATGGTAGGCGCTTGCCGGCCCCCATTCCGGACTTTCACCGTATAGATGACGCCCATGCTGGGCGTACCAGTAAAAAAAACGCCAGGGGAGTTTACCCTGACGGTTTTTTCCGTACCTCTTCGTTCGCAGCTCGGTTTTCGCAAACCTTTCATCCCGGCCTGCCTCGCGTTCAAGGGCTCACCGAAAATCGTTTATAATGCGTGCGGCTGCCGTTAAAATTGGCGAACCCGATCTGCCCGTTCAGATACGGTCGCTCCTCGTCCGTGTATGCGAGCCGTTCTTTCCCGTCGATGTACACGCGATAACGGTTGCCCTTGGCGCTTACCCGGATCAGATAGCTTTCTCCGGGCAGCCAGGCGCACGGCGTTTCCGCCAGGACGCGGTAGCCGTTGTCATTTTTGTAGAGCGCCAGGCGTCCGTTCGCCGCGAAGCCGGCCGCATAGCTGCGTATCCCGCCCTGTACCCGAAACTGGATCAGATGATCCTCTCCCAGCTGTGGGATAACCTCCGCCTCATAGCTGTAGTCCGTCCAGGCCAGATCGCCCGTATAGCATTCGGCCGACTCCCCGCTGTAGCTCCCGCTTAGCATCCCGTTCTCAAGCTGCCAGTGCCCCCGTAAATAGGTGCATTGGCTGACCTCGAGATGGACGGAGTTCCAATACTCCATTCTTTCCTTGCCGAAATCGATGGAATAGTCGGCTTGACCGCTGTAGTTCATCGAATCCACGTAAGCTGCCAGATTGCTGTTCCAGCCCGCTTCGGGAATCCATTCGATGCCGGCTTGCATTATGCAGACGTTGTCCATGCGCGGAATCCGGTAGGAAAGCTCCGTCCATTCCCCTTTGCGCAGCTTTGTTTTCTCGCCGTAAAAATAGTGCCCCCCGTTGCCGTCCCGGATGTACATCCGGGCTTGAATATCGAACGACACGAACTCCGGCACCATCACCTTGGCGCTGATCGTCTGGCCCGGATACAGCAGCGGCGAGAAAGCCGGATCGTAACGGCTGTCGTCGAAATCGTCCGGGCGGTAGTACGTTTGGTGATAGACGCGATAGCCGTATCCTCCCTTTACCCGATCGAACAGCACCTTAAGCGACCGGGAGCCTGTGGCGCGGCAGGCGTCGGTATTCTCCACGACCGCCGTGACGTTCCGGGACGGATCGTCGCTGTCCGTGCGGAGCGCATGCGTCGAGCCCGGATATTCGAAGTGAAACCGCGCCGCTTGCCCCCGCACGATGTCCGCCCAACGGTCCGGGGGCTCCACGCCGGCGATCAGGTAGCCGAACCTGGCAATGTAGGAGGCGCACCACGGCAAGTCCAGAATATTCAACGTTCCGATTACGCTGGAGCAGCACAGGAAATCCCCGATCGGCTTGCGCCACGAATCGTCGATGCCCGCCAGTCCGCCCAGCACGCCGACAATCGTGCCCACGTTGGCCACGTTGCAATCCGTATCCCAGCCGCACATGTTGCAGATGTTGATGGAGCGAGAGAAATCTCCGTTTCCGTACAGCAAAGACAGGACGATAACCGCAGCATTGGGGATGATGTGACAGTTGCCCGGATACAGATGATAGCCGTAACGATCGCGCACAAATTGAAACGCCTCGCGCCAATCCTCCGGATGCCGGGCATGGAAATCCATCACGGACCGCGTCATCGCGGCGAATTCACAGTCGTCGGGGATGACGCTCAGACCCGCCTTCAGCACCGCCGCAATCTCCTTCTCCGTGAAAGCCGCGGCAATGCAGGCCGCGATGAACATCCCGCCGTACTTCCCGTTGCCGTCATGCGACACGCTGGCCGCCTTCCCGGCGTATTCCGCCGCCAGCTCCGGATTGCCGGGCGCGATCAGTCCCCATACATCGATGAAAATCTGACCTCCGATTTGCTCCGCGACCGCAGCGCCGTTCTGCGCGATCGAGCCGGAACGCGGAGCCGTAATTCCGTTTTTCAAATTCAGGTATGCCGTATGCTCCGTGGACACGCCATAGCCGCCCCACCAATAGAAGCCGTGCCCGTCCGGCGCATAGTTGAGCCAGGTCAGCCCCATCTGCTCGGCGCCGATCTCCCGCGTATGCGTATAATCCTCGAGCGCCCGCAGGAAAAACATCGGTCCGTTCGTATCGTCGTCGGCGGCGAAATTTTTGAACTGATGCAGATAGGTTGTGATCTCCCCGAACGTTCTGGCAATCTGCTCGTAGGTCCATTGCTCGATATTGCCGCCGTGGCGGACGCCGATCACCTTGCCCAGCCACCCCGCATAGACCCTTTCCGGATAATCGTCCGGTATTCCAGTCATCATCGTTCCTTCCTTTCGCGGATTATTCCTTCAGACCGCTCATCACGATGCCCTCCACAAAATAACGCTGGGCAAACGCATAGACGAGCAGGATCGGCAGGGACACGATAAGCGAGCCCGCCATCATGTAATTCCATTGATTCGTATACGTGCCTTGAAAGGTAGCCAGCCCCAGGGTCAACGTCTTCAAACGGTCGGAGTTCAAATAAATCAGCGGACCCAGAAAATCGTTCCACGTCGACATAAAGGTGAAGATGGCCAGCGTCGTCAAAGCCGGCTTCGCGTTCGGCATAATGACATGAATAAAGATTCGGAAGTAGCCGCAGCCGTCGATCATCGCGGCCTGCTCCAGCTCCTTCGGAATCGTCAGGAAAAACTGGCGAAGCAGGAAAACGCCGAATGCCGCGAACAGCGCCGGAACGATGAGGGCATAATGCGTATCGAGCCACCCGAGCTTCCGCAAAATCTGGAACGTCGGAATCATCGTGACATGGTACGGAATCATCATCGTTCCGAGCAGCAGCAGGAACAAGGCGTCGCGTCCGGGAAACTTCAGGCGGGCGAAGCCGTACGCCGCCATGGAGCAGACGACCACCTGCCCCAATACGACAAAGAACGTAACTTTCGCCGTATTGTAGAAATAAAGCAGCCAAGGCGCGGATTCCAGCATATAAACGTAATTGCTCCACATGATTTCCGCCGGAATCCAGCTTGGCGGGATCAGGTACATCTCGTTGACGCTCTTCAGCGACGTGGAAATCATCCACAGAAAAGGGACGACCATCAGCAGCGACAAGACCAGCATTGCCGCATGCAGCAAGACGGATTTGACCGTTTCCAGACTCCTTGCAGGCTTGATCATAAGGGCGCCTCCTTTCATCCGTTGACGTCCTTGCTTCGGGCCAGGCGCGTCTGAACCAAGGTCACCGCAAATATAATAGCGAACAGCACATAGGCCATTGCCGACGCATAGCCTTGATTGAAATATTTAAACGCATTCTGATAAATATAGTAGACGACAACGGTCGTCGATTTGGCCGGACCGCCGTCCGTCATGACGAATACCTGATCGAACACCTGGAAAGAACCGATCACCGCCATAATGACGACAAACACGGTCGTATGGCGCAGCATGGGAACCGTGATATAGACAAACCGCTTGAAGGCGCCCGCGCCGTCGATCTTGGCCGATTCATACAGCGAAGGCGAAATCCCTTGCAGGCCTGCGAGAAAAATAACCATATTGAAGCCGATGTTTTTCCAGACGCTCATGAGGATGACCGAGAACAGCGCCCATCTTTCGCTGGCCAGCCATGGCGGCTGATACCAGCCCAGATTGCCCAGAACGCTGTTGATCAAGCCGTAATCCGTGTTGTAAAGCCACTTCCAGACCGTAGCAATCGCGACCGTCGAAGTAATGACGGGCAAAAAGAAAGCTGTCCGGTACAAGGTCGTAAATCTCATCTTCCTGTTGAGCAGCAGCGCCGCCAGCAAAGACAGCAGCGCCCCGACCGGAACCGTGCCGAGCGTGAAATACACGGTGACGCGCAGCGAGCGAAGAAACGTTTCATCCTGAAGCAGGTTCCGGTAATTGTTCAGGCCGACAAAGTCCGGGACGACAATGCCGTCCGACGATGTCAGGCTCAAGTAGAAGGAATACGCAAACGGATACAGCATAAAAACCAAAAACCCTATCATGATCGGGGCAATGAAGATATAGCCCCAGGCGGCCTCTTTCCTGGCCATCGGTTCGCCTCCTTTCCCAACGGCTCCCGGAATTGCGGGCGGCCCGCGAACTATGAGCCGCCCGCAGCTCCGCTTGGTCTATTTCGTTACGAGGACTTCTCCTTGATCTTCACGATCAGTTCCTGCCGCGCCTCCTCCGGCGTCAGCCGGCCGAGCAGCAGCTTATCCATCACTTCGGAGATCGCGTCGTTGATTTCCGAGTATTTGCCGTTCATGAACTCGGTCATGCGAACGTCGGACGCGCTGTCTACAAATGCCTTGACATTAGCCGGGAAGCCGGAGTCGAGAATGATCTGGTTCGCCTCCTTGTTCGCGGATGCCGGCAGCGCCATGTTATAGGAGGCCACCACCTTCATGCCTTCCTCTCCCACGAAAAACTTCAAAACCTCCCACGCCTCTTCCGGGTGCTTCGTATCCTTGGAGATCGACCAGCTTAAAGCGCCAACCTTGGTTTGCTGGTTTTGCTTGTACGGCATGCGCACGACATCCCAATTGAACGGCAGCGGATCCTGCTTAAACGGCGGCAAATACCACATGCCCGCGGAGAACATCGCGACCTGACGGTTGCGAAATTGCTCGGAGCTGCCCTGACCGGCCGCTTGCTGCTCGGCCGGGTTGGGCGTGATTTTCTCGTCGACCAGCATGCGAATGTTTGTCAGCGTTTCCAACGCTTCCGCGGAGTCGAGCCTGCTCTCCGCCGGGTCGGCATAAATTTCGACATTGTTGCGGGTCAGCATGCCGTCGAGCGGAGCGCCGTAATTTTCATACAGGAAACCGTATTGCTTCTTGGAAGGGTCCGTCAATTTTCTGGCGATCTCGAAAAACTGCTCTTCCGTCCAGTCATCCTTCGGATACGGAAGATTGGCCTCGTCAAACAGATCCTTGTTGTAATAAATGACATAAGGCGATATTTCCTGCGGCATGCCGTACAGCTTGCCGTTCACCCTGTAGGCGTCGATTACCGAGGGATAGAACTCGCTCAAATCAAAATCCGGATCGCCTTCGATCATCTCGTCTAGCGGCATCAGCACGCCTCTTTCGGCCAAAGGCACCGTCCATTCGTTCATGTACAGAATATCCGGCGCATTGCCGCCGGAAATGAGCGTCAGCGTTTTCTGGTAGCGCTCCGAGCCCAGGTCGACCCATTCGATCTTGATATTCGGATGGGCTTTCATGAAAAGCTCCGCCGTATCGTAACGCACCTGCTTCTCCTGCTCGCTGCCGCTGATCGCGACGCGGACGACCGTCTGCTCCCCGCCGCTTGCTTCTTGTCCAGGCTGCTCCTTGTTGCCGTTGCTCCCGCAGCCTGCCAGCAGTCCGGTCAACAGCAATGCCGCTATCGTCGACACCGTCGTTTTTTTCATCTTATCCCCTTCTCTGTGCTGTAATGAATGATGCCCGAAGCTCCGGAATCCAAGCGCTTTCAATGCCGGACAGCGCGCCATTGCCGGCGTTGGGGCCGCTGCAGCAACCCTTTTGTATAGCGCTTACATCAAGCATAACAAAGCCAATAAAGGCCAGTAAGAGAGAAAGAATTGATGTTTTTGTTTACTTTTTTGCTTCCCGATACTGCAGCGGCGTTTGTCCGAAATGCTTTTTGAACAAATGATAGAAGTAGTGCTGATCGTGGTAGCCGACAGCCTGTCCCACCTCGTATACCTTGAGCGGACTATGCTCCAGCAGCAAAGCCGCCTCGTTCAGCCGAAGCTGCGTCAAATGCTGAATAAACGATACGCCCCGCTCCTGCTTGAAGGTTCGGCTGAAATGCGCCGCGCTTAAATTCACGTGCTCCGCTACCTCGCCAAGTGAAAGCGAACTGTTCCGGTAATTTTCTTCGATGTACAGCATCGCCCGTTCGAGTGTGCCAAGCGCGCGTTCCGGCGCCAGCTCGCGCTCCAGCCGGTCCAGCAAAGCAATGATGCTCTGGTACTCGATCGGCTTCAGCAAATATTCGATAACGCCATGCTTGATAGCCGTCCGGGCGTATTCAAATTCCGCGTACCCCGTCAGGATGACCGACTTGACTGCGGGATACAGCTCCGCCGTGTGCTTAATCAAGGCCAGACCGTCCATGTCCGGCATGCGAATATCGGTAATGACCACGTCAACGGGATGATCCCGCAAATACGCCAGCGCTTCGCCGCCGCTGGCGAACAAACCGCCGATTTCCCAATGCGGCCGATATTTCCGAAGCTGACTGGACAGCCCCGTCGTCACCAGACGCTCATCGTCCACCAAAATCAGTCTCAATTCCCAGTCTCCCCTTCGACGCGAACCGGATAAGGCAATCTTAACGTCACTTTCGTTCCTTCCCCATGCACGCTGTCAATTTGCATGCTCCCCTTGCCGCCGTAATACAATCTCATGCGCTGGTAGATATTTTCCAACGCCAGCCCGTCCTCGGATTGCACGGACAACGCCGGTTGGCTCTGCAGCGCGGCGCGAATTTCGTCCAGCCTGTTCGGCGGAATGCCCGCTCCGTTGTCCTGAACGGTCAACAGCACAGCATTGTCTTCGGCCAACTCGGCGCTAATGGTCACCTTGCCTCCGTCATGGCGCTTCTCCAGTCCGTGATAGATCGCATTCTCGACCAGCGGCTGAATCATCAGCTTCAGCACCGGCCTCGATTCTGTGCCTTCGGCAATGCGGAACTCCACGGCGATCTTGTCGAAGCGCACCTGCTGAACGTACATGTAGTTCTTAATGTGCTCCAGCTCCTCGCGAAGCGTGACGATATCTTGCCGGGTTCCAGTCGAATAGCGGAACAGCCGGGACAAAGCGACCACGATGCCGGCCGCCTCCTCCTGCTCCTTCAGGATCAGCAGCCAATAGACCGAATCCAGAGTGTTGAACAAAAAATGCGGATTGATCTGGGCTTGCAATTCCCGCAGCTCGGATTTCTGCCTGCGTATTTCAGCCGCGTACACTTGGTGAAACAACGTATGAATTTCTTTGGACATGCGGTTGAAGGAGCGGCTCAGCTCGTCGATTTCCTTCACCTTGGTTTCCCGCAGCAATGGCGGAAGATCGCCCCGCTTCACCTGCTCTACTTGCTCCATGGCCCGTTGCATCCGCCGGATTGGCAAGGTGATGCGCAAGGAGAGCAGCCAGGAGCTGGCGATAATGATCAGCACCGCCGCCACGGATACCCATAACCAGGCCGATTGGATATAACCGATCTTCTCCGTCAAGGCCGACACCGGAATGACGACTACCGTATGCCATTCGCCGTTATTCAACCGGTTATGCACGACCAGACTTTCCCCATGCGACGAATCGTCCACCAGATAATCGCCGGCTTCGAGCCGATGCGTCCGCTGGAAATAATAATCGGCCGCCTCGTCGTCCAACTTCTCGCTTCCCGCTATAACATTCCCCGAATTGTCGTAAAGCAGCAGCTCGCCTTGCAGCGCCATATCCGAGCGGCTGTAAGCCTCAAGCAGAAAATCGGCGTTCAGCAGCACGAGGGCATAGCCGAGCGGCTCCTGCCCGATAAAGTTGGTCATTCTCCGAATGCCGTAAATATAAGGCTGTTCCCGAAGCTTCTCCTCGGACACGAGCCACAGGATCCGCTCGAAAGGCGCTTCGCCGCCGGAGGTCATATCGAAGAGCAAATTTTTCATTTCGTAAGGCTGAAGCGGGCTGTTGTTAAAGCCGAGATATCCGTATTGAGGGGAGTAAATCTGTACGGCCGACAAATATTCGCTGGCGCTGGAGGCATCCCTGATCACCGACTTGATCTGCTCCCTCTGGCGGTAATAAAGCGCCGGGGATTGCTCGTTAAGAATCGATTGCAGGCTCCAGTTGCTGATGATCGTATTGACGCTTTTCTCTGCCATCCCCAAGCTCTCGTCCATGCTTTGGCTGACTTGTCGGGAGGTCAACTGCATAAATTCGATGGTCGTATCCTGGAGCGTCGATTTGGTTTTCTGGAACAGGTACCAACCTGCAAGACAAAGACAAACCAAGAACAGGATAGAGAATCGAATCGCCATTCGGGCTTTAATGGAATTCATCGGGGAAGCACTTCCTCGTCTGAAGTTGGATACTCATGCAGTAAAGCGTATTTTATATCAATGACAGACGAATTAACAGACTCTGTACAAGTCCATCCGAATTTCAAACGGCATGCAAATAAGAAAAGGCTGTCCCTCAGGTCCATTTTATGACCTTCCGGGACAGCCCCGCAGGCTGTCGTCTTCTTATCTCGTCATCCGGGTTGTATTATTCGCGATCAATAGCCGCCAGCAAGCTCAGCAGCTTGTCCTCCGTCTCGTTGGCGATCAGCTCGCGCGGAAAGCGAATGTCCTGCAGCATAGCCAGCGCATGGCCGAAATCACCAATGCCATACCCCGAATGGGCATCGCTGCTAACGGTAATATACACGCCGTGCTCCGCGCATTTCTTCGCCACTTGGCGGCAAGTATCCACAATCTCGCTGCCCAGCTTCAGGGAATGGCTGTTGATCTCGATCATCTTGCCCGTCTCCCGGGCGACCGCGCATAGGCGATCCAGATCGACAGGCCGTCGCGATCGGCCGATATGTCCGAGAATGTGCACTTTAGGATGACGGAGCACCCGGGTATACATCGCGGTATTTTGCTCCACGGTTCCCTTGTCCTCCCCGAACGACATATGCACGCTGGCGATGACGACTTCCCGGGATTGCAGCAGAAAATCGCAGGCGCTTTGCGACCGGTCGAACGGACTGACCTGATCGTGGAAAGCCAGGTGCCCGTCATAATCGACGATATCGATCTCCACTCCGCGCAGCACCGTCACTCCGTGCATAACGCGCGGGAGACAGGTGGTGGCATGAATCGCCTCAATCGATTTCTCGCGCTGGGAGAAATCCTCCGTGCAGTGATCCGTAATGGCAATACAGGTCAAGCCTTTGGCGCTCGCATGCCTGGCACATTCCTCGATCGTGCTGTAAGCATGGACGCTAGTTAACGAGTGCACATGAGTATCCGCCTTGATCTGATACATAACGTCCTCCCTCGCCGTTGTCCGACGAATCGCTTTTTTGACTATTCCTTGACCGCCCCGATGACGATCCCTTTGACAAAATAACGCTGCAAAAACGGATAAACCAGCAAAATGGGAATCATCGACACCATCACCTTCGCCGAATTGAAGGTCAGACTGGACATCTTCATCTGCTCCTCCAGCTGCTCCGGCGTCATGCTGGCCATCTGCTGCGGATTCAGATCGACCACAAGCGACTGGATATAGGTTTGCAGCGGCAGATTCTCCGGCGTATTGATATAAATCTTCCCGTCAAAGAAGGCGTTCCAATGCATCACCACCGCGAACAGCGCCACCGTGGCGATCGCCGCCTTGGACAGCGGAATGTAGACGCGCCACAGCAAATACCAGGGCGTCGCCCCGTCCACCATCGCGGCTTCCTCCAGCGATTCCGGCACGCTCTTGAAGAAGTTCATCAGCAGAATCACGCTGAACACCGGAACCGCCCCGGGCAGCACGAGCGCCCAGATGGTGTCCATCAATTGCAAATTTTTGACGACCAGAAAAGTAGGCACCAGACCGCCGTTAAACAGCATCGTGAACACGATGACCCATATATAGTAGCGTTTGGCCCTGAACACGGCCGGCGCCTTGCTGAGCGGATACGCCATCAGAACGATCAGAATCAGATTGATGGATACGCCTATCGCTACGCGCTTCGCCGAATTCATGAACGACACCAGAAACTGCTTCTCCTCGAGAATCGCCTGATAGGACGACAGAGTGAAATTGACCGGCCAGACGTACACCTTGCCCATGGCCGCGCTCGTCTTGTCGCTTAGCGAGATGGCGATCGTGTTCAGAATCGGGACAAGGCTCGTTAGCGCGACCAGCCCGAGGATCGCCGCCACGACCGCGTCGGTGGCCGTCCATCGCTTCAGCATAGTACCCCTCCCGTCAAAAAATTCGATAGCCCGCAAACCGGATGGCCAAACGATAGGAAACGACCAGCAGCGCAAAGCTGATCACAGATTTGAACAGGCCGACCGCCGTTCCGAAGCTGTACTGCATGTTGATCAGCCCGACCCGGTACACGTAGGTATCGATAATATCTCCGGTCTCGTAGACGAGCGGGCTGTACAGGTTGTAGATCTGATCGAAGCCGGCGTCCAGTACCTTGCCCATGTTCAAGGTCGTCATCAAAATAATGGTCGGCAGAATCGACGGAAGCGTAATGCTCACGATTTTATGCCAGCGGTTCGCCCCGTCCATGGAGGCCGCTTCGTACAAGTCCGGATTGATGGCGGTCATGGCCGCCACGTAGACGATGGCGCTGTACCCGAACTCCTTCCACACGTCACTCAGGATGACAATGGGCCTGAACCAGTCGTTGCTGACCAAGTACATGACCGGCTCTCCGCCCAGCGCCGCCACGATTTGATTGACCGGTCCCGAATAGGACAGCAGATTGCTGAACATGACCGCCAGAATGACCCAGGAAAGAAAATGCGGCAAATACACGATCGTCTGTACCGAACGCTTGAACCAAGTGGTTCTGCACTCGTTAAGCAGCACGGCGAACGCCACCGCGACGAGCATACCCAAAGCCAGCTTCGATACGGCGATCGCAACGGTATTGAACATAATCTGCCTGGAATCCGGCAGCAGCAGAATGCGCCTGAAGTTGTCGAGACCGATAAACTCGGAGCCCCATATCCCCTTAGGGGCCTGAAAATTTTGAAAGGCCATCACGATGCCGCCCATCGGGACAAGGCTGAAAATAATCAGCATGATCATGCCCGGCAGCAGCATCAAATGGTAATAGCGGTTGTTCGTCCTGTTAAACAAGCTTGTCCCTCCCGATTCCGGCGCTCGGACCGCATGGCAAAGGGATGGCATAGGCATGCATCCTTACGCCATCCCCGATTTCTTTCATCCGGTTGCCGCCGTCTTTACTGCGCCAAAATTTCCTGCACCTCGCGGGTCAGCACGTCGCCGCCCAGCTTGTTCCATTGGGAGGCGAATTCGTCAAAGTAATCCAGAGGCTTTTCCCCGATAATGATTTGCAAATACATCTGCTCCTCCAGCTTGTCCAAGGTAGGCTTCAGATTCACGCTGGATTCCGTCGTATAGCTGTAAGCCGCGCTAACCGGATTATTCTCCTCCGTGTCCAATATATTGGAGCCCACATAGCGGCCGTAGTAATCGCGAAAATCGTTGACGGCCGAAGTGGCCGAGCTATCCTGGCCTTTGGCATGTCGATGAGCCCCTTCCGCCTTCCATCGGTCATAATCGGTTGTCGTCTCGTCGCCGCCCATCACGCCCGTCTCGACCAACTGCTTGACCAGCTTGCCCAGCTTGGGAACGACATCGTAATAGTCCAGATTGAAGCCGCCTGTCGGGAACAGCGCTTCGCGGGAGACGCCCTGATCGAAGATCGGCTGGATGGCGGCCAGCCCCTCCTTATTGATGCCGCGGTACATGTCGTATTCCAGGTTGATGATTTTCAGCAGCGCTTCCGGATTTTTGAAATTTTTGTTGACCGCCACCAAGTCTCCGGTAGGCATCGGAGTCAGATGGTTGAACTTGCCGTTGTTGTCCAGAGGCGCGTTAACGGCTACGAATTTCACTTCGGGGTTGTTGATGAACACATCCGCGCTCACTCCCCACCAAGGGGCGAAGAAGGCTCCGCTCAAGCCGGAATCGACGACCGCATCCGTCTCGCCCGAGCCGATGCGCGCCAGAAACTGCGGATCGATCAGCTTCTCCTCGTACATCGAGCGCGCGATGGCCAGCGCTTCTTTCATCTCGGGCGCCGTAGAGCCGTAGAACACCTTGCCGCTTTCGTCCTTCATCCACTGGCCCGGATAGGCTCCGACGCTGTGGAAGATCGGCTCCAGTCCGAACTTGTTGCCGTATCCGCCTACCGGCTTGGTCGCATGCACGGTCAGGCCGACGGTATTGCCGGGGCCGTTGCCGCCCGGGTCCTTCTCTACGAACTCCTTAAGAACATGCTTCAGCTCGTCGATCGTCTTCGGGACCTTCAGGTTCAGCTTGTCCAGCCAGTCGCTGCGCAGCCACAGCACATTGTGTCCGTAGCCGATGTTGGCCGAAGACAGCGCGTACAGCTTGCCGTCCACCGTGACGGGCTCCAGGTTTTTGCCTTCGAAGGTGGCGTACGTCGCTTTGAGGTAGTTGCCCGCCGCCTTCTCATACGCTTCGCTCAGATCGGCCAGCATGCCGTTGTCGACCATCTGGCGGAAGGTCAAGTAGCTGCTGGAGGGGATATAGATGATATCCGGCAGCGCCTCGGATACGACATTCAGCGCGAGCTTGTTGCCGTATTCGCTGGAAAGCGCCTGCCAGGCGATCTTCACGTCGATGTTGAGCTGATCGCGAATCCAGTCCAGCATAATATTGTCCTCGGGCGTCTGCCCCTCGATCAGATGGGGATTGGTCTGCATGACCTTGGAAATGGTGACCGTCAGCGGCTCGGGATATTTGCCCAGAGGCGTCATCAGCGCCTCATTTGAATCGGCCGGTTTGGCTGTTCCTTCACCGGAAACGGAATTCTGATTATTCAAACTATTGTTTACAGGCGAACACGACGCCAGCAGCAGCATCGACGCCAGCGCGCAGGTCACGAGCTTCGCTTTGCCTTTCAAGTTGAAAGCCTCCTTGTGTGGTTGGAATTTGGCCGGGGCGGAGCTTATTCTAGGTCCAGCGCCTCTTCAAGCACCATCCCGTCGTATGCGACCCGGATCGGATAAGGCGTCCGGGAGCGGCTGTACAGGTCCTCCATCTGCTCGTGGGTATAGTTCTGCTCCTGATTGATGTGGCTCAAATAGACCCGCGTGCCGTCCCGAAGCGTCCCTTGCTCGTACAGCACATTCAGCATGTAGTTGACGCTGCGCGCGTCCAGATGCGAGTACGGCGTATCTCCCCGGTCCGCGCTTCCGAATGTCGCTTCGATAATCAGCAGGTTCAGGCGATGCCCCTTCAGAAAATCCAGCGTCTCCTGGCTGTAAAATCCGGTGTCCAGCGCATACAGCAGCTTGCGTCCGTCCGGCAGCTCCAGCAAATAGTTGGCGGAGTTTTGCTCGAAGTGCGCGCGATGCGAGCCTTTCACCGGCGTCACGCCGTACGCGCCCGCCTGCGTCCTTTCCCAGAAGGTCAACGTATGCACGACGGCATGCCGGCTCAGGTGCTCCGCAAAGAAACCCTCCTTGCCGTCATAGCCCATCTTGTCGGCCGCGCTCAGAATGCGCGCCGAGTCTCCCGTGAAGTACAAATGCAGCTTTTCGCCATTCGACCTCGTAATCATCGGCTTCAAGAACAGATTGGAGATGTCGAAATGATCGGAATGCGTGTGCGTGACCAAAATATGCTTGACCTCGTACAGATCCGTTCCCAGATGAGCGCAGGAAGCCAGTATGTCCGGTCCGAAGTCGATCAGCAGCTGCTCCGACAGCCTGAAGCAGGAACGCAGCCGAATTTCCTTGCCCTTCTTGCGCCTGGCATTCTCGCATACGGCGCAGCGGCAAAACGGCGTCGGTACGCCTTCGCCCGCTCCCGTACCCAGAAATTGCATCACCAGCTTGTCCATTTCCGTGTCCATCGCCTCCCGTTGCTTGTCGGCGCCCGCATCCTCCAGCGCTTGGCACGCGCGCCACACATTCATTATTGCGGAATCGGACGGCGGAAAGAAGCAACAAAAGAGACTCTTTTTGTGCACAAAGACGACTAACGCCTATCCTTTCAGATGCTTGTATTCCTTGGGCGTATAGCCGGTATGCTTCTTGAAAAGCTTGCTGAAGTAGCGGGGATTGTGGCCCAGACCGACCTGCTCCGCGACCGAATAGATTTTCTCCTCGCCCAGCCGGCTGATCAGAAACTTCGCCCGTTCCAGCCGCTTGTTGGTCAAATAAGCGTTAAAGGTTTCGCCGACCTGCCTGGCGAACGTGCGGGCAACGTAGTCCTCGTTCCGGAACACCAGCTCCTTCGCCACCCACTTCAGCCGCAGACGCTCGTCGTCCAGATGCTCGTCAATATAGCGCAAAATATCGTCCACGAAGCTCTCTTCCGTCCGCTGTCCGCCGCCCAGCTCCTCCAGACTGTCCGCAATGCGCGACACCAGCTCGGCGTTCCCTTTCGTCTCGTAGATGCCGTTGAACAGACGGGTCAGCTCCGATGTGCTCAGCGTTCCGCGATGGAGCCGCTTCAGCAGCAGCTGGGAAGCGGCGAAGATGACGAAGCCGCGGCCCCGGGTATCCGCCATATGCTCCAACGAGCGCAGCAAGGCGGTACGCTCCCGCCGTTCCGCGGCTTCCGCCAATAGGGCGACGGCGCGCTTCATCTCCTCTTCTTCATAAGCTTGCTCGGGCAGCAGGCTCTGAAGCGCCTGCTTGTCCCGTGTAATGCCGCCCAGCGCCTTTCGGCTCTCTAAGTCCGAGATCGCCTTGACCAGCGAAGAAGAAATCTCGTCCTCGCTGCATGGCTTGAGCAAATAATGCTTTACGCCCTGACCCATGGCGTTGCGGGCCAGCTCAAACTCGTCGTACCCCGAAAGTATGATGAATTCGGCCTCGTGTCCCGCCTGCCTGACGCGCCGAATCAACTCGATGCCGTCCATACACGGCATTTTAATATCCGTAATGACAACGTCGGGCTTTTCCCGTTCCACCAGCTCCATCGCCTGCAACCCATTGTCGCAAATGCTTATCCGTTCGATTCCGTACTTGTCCCAGGAAACCAGCTTCCGGATATTTTCCGCAACGGCCCGTTCATCGTCCACCAGCAAAGCTCCGTACATCGGATTTCCTCCTTGGCGTTTGAGTTTAGGCGCGGGGCGTCCCGCCGTCCTGCTTGGTCAAAACCATTTCGACAATCGTTCCATGACCGGTATTGCGGAACCGCAATCCGCATTCCGGGGAAAACAGCAGTTGAATGCGCTGCTGAATATTGTTCAGGCCGATCCCGAGCCCCGACGAAGCCGCCTCTTTGCGGGCCGGCTTGTCCAAAACGCTTTCGTCGATCCCGGGACCGTTATCCTCTACGAACAGGCTGAACGACCGCTCGTCCTGCCGGGCGTACAGGCGAATCGCGCAAGGCTCCAGCCTCATCTCCAACGTATGCTTGATGGCGTTCTCGACGATATTTTGCAGAGCCAGCTTCGGCACCATCATGCCGTACAGGTCTTCCGGGATGTCGATGCCGACCGACAGCCGCTCCCGGTAACGATAGATCTGCAGCGCGACGTAGCTCCGCGTCGCTTCCAGCTCCCGTTCCAGCGGCACTAACTCGGCCTCCTCGCCGACCGTATAGCGCAGCAGCTTGCCCAACGATTCCAGCATCGTGGATATCGTCGTTTGCCGATTGGCCTTCGCCTCCCAATTGACCGACTGCAGCACATTAAACAGAAAATGCGGATGCAGCTGCTGCTGCAGCGCCCTGATCCGCGCATCCTTGATCAGCAGTTGCTTGACGTAATTGTCCTCGACCAGGCGGCGAATATCCTCCGCCATCCGATGAAAGCTTTGATGAAGAAAGCCCATCTCGTCTTTCCGATTCATATAGTCGCGATCGGCCGCAAGCGCGAACTGCCCGTTCTTGAACGTCTGCATCTTCTGCACCAGCGCGTCAAAATGCCGCGTCATGCGCGACACCCATCTGGCGGCCAGCATCATCGACAGGACAATCGTCAGGATGCCGATCAGCAGCGCGATCCATCTGAGCCGGGTCAGCGACCCGATCACCTTGTCGAACGGAACGATCGTCATATACCGCCAATCGAACCGCGACTGGCTCGCGTATGTGGCAAAATATTTGCCTCCCTCCAGAGAAAGGACCCGGTAGCCCGCCTCGCCCTCGAAATCCCCGGCAATGTCCATCGGAATATCGCTGTAGATTTGCCCGTCTTCCGACATCAGGCTGAGCTGCGGCGGATAGGCCAGATTGGCGCTTTGCTGCAGATGCCTGTCGACAATTCGCCGCAGATCGACGCGAACGACCAACGTGGCGAGCGTTTCCAGGGTCAGAGGGTGCATCCCTTTGATTTCCCGAATGCACACGACGCTGTAATCGTCGAAGCCGCTGGACAGCCATACGGGCCGGCCGCTCGCTTCCCCGGCCGCCGCGAAAGCCGCTGACAAGCGCTCCGTCCGTATATCCTCTCTGCTCGAGCCCGCGTACATGCGCTGATCCTCGAAATACAGGGACACGGTCAGAATGTCGGGATTATCGTTCAGCTCCGCGGACAGCACATTAAAAATATTGCTGGCGGCCACGTTGTACACCAACGTCGCCTCTTTCTTGCGGGCGTTGGGCTCGGCGTCCATCGCCGCATTCATCGTCTGCTTCCGCAGCGCGCTCTGGATCAGCGGGTGGGTCGCGATCTCGTCGCTGCTCTTCTCCGCGCGCATTAGGTCGTTCTCGATATTGTTGACCGACATGTTCAGCAGCTGCGAGGTGTTCTGATACAGCACGGCGTCATAATTTCGGAATACCAAATACGCATACGCCAAAATGACGGTACACGAAACCAGCGACAGCGAGACGATAATGAGCCAAAACTTCGGTTTCAGCCCCAAATTCATCAGCAGGTAATGAAGCGCGTGCAGCAAACGTCTCATCCGATTATGCCCCCATGATCCAATGCGTTCGTATAAGCCTGCCATTCATCGTAACATCCGCAGGTTATTGGAGTATCAACCGCTCGTCAAAATCGTTCTTCCTCTCCTTTCTAATAGAAACCGCTTTCTTTTTTTTGTTGACGCAACCATAAACGCCTTCGGCGTCCTCTAGACGCAGAATCGCGTTTTTGTCGCAGGGGATATCAGATCAGGACAGCGAATTTTTATACTTGCTGAATCACAAAAAACCGACCGCCGTCCCGTTTAGTGCTCCAGCAGAGCTTTTTCGGAATGGCAATCGGTTTTCGGGCATGGCGGATCTGTCCTGTTCATCAGCGCGACCGCCTGATTGTGCCGTTCCGTTCGTCCCTGGCGGCGTACATCACATGTTCATAGACCCGATCTTGGACAGCGGCCTTAAGTGCCGTCGCCCGAGCTAACCGATGACCGTCAGCCCCTTCGGAAAAGACGTGAGCGCTTCCGCTCCCGCCGCCGTCACGAGCAAGTCGTCCTCGATGCGCACGCCGCCTTCTCCCGGCAGGTAGACGCCAGGCTCGATCGTGATCGCCATGCCCTCGCGCAGCAAATCCCGGTTGTCTCCGTGAACGGAAGGATACTCGTGCACCTCGATCCCGAGTCCGTGGCCGGTCCGGTGCGTAAAATAACGGCCATAGCCGCGTTCTTCGATAAGCTGCCTGGCCGCCCGGTCTACGTCGGCAATCGGAGAGCCCGTGCGAACGGCGGCAATGGCTCGCAAGTTCGCTTCGAGCACCGCTGCGTATACGTCCTTCAGCTTCGCGCCGATCTCTCCCACCGCGAACGTCCGGGTCATATCGGACAGATAACCGTCGCAGGCGACGCCGATATCGAACAACAGCAGATCGCCGGCCTGAATGCGCCGACGGCCCGTCGCCCCGTGCGGCAGCGCAGACTTCTCGCCGGACAGCACCGTGGACGCGAAAGCGGGAGCCGCCCCCAGCTTCTTCATCGCGTACTCCAGCTCGGCGGTGACGTCCAGCTCCGTAACGCCGGTCCGCACATGCTTCAGCGCTTCTCGCAGCGCCTGCTCGGCAAGACGGGCGGCCTCCTTCATCCGGGCGATCTCTTCGGCCGATTTGATCGCTCGCATATCCGTCAATGTCTGTTCCACGTCAACGAAGCGTGCCCCGCCCAGCGCTTCCGACAGCGCTTCGCTTCTGCGCAAGGTCAGATGGCCCTTCTCCACCCCGACCCGGGAAACCGGAAAAGGCAGCCCCCGCTTCATCGCTTCGTACGGATTGTCCGTATCGGCATGCGTCACGATGCGGGAAACCGACGATTCGGCTTGCGCCGCCTCCGCGTCCAAAGCCGGCACGAACAAAAACGGCTCCTCCCCGTGCGGCAGCACGAGCCCCATGAGCCGCTCGTGCGGCTCGGAGGCGAAGCCCGTCAAATAATAAACGTGCTTCGGCAGCGTGATCAGAACGGCATCCAGCCGCAGATCGTCCATGACCTTGTACAGCTTTCTCAGCCTATCGTTCATGTTTTCCGTTCCTCCGCTTCCGCTAACGCTAACGCTCCCTGATCCATACGAGCATTTCGCCCTCGCCTCGATTGGCCCAAGCGAAATAGGGAACGGCCCTGAAAGGAACGGCCGCCTCCGCCCGTTTCTTCTTCCCGTACAACGGCGCGTCCGGATCCGGCGCATCGCCCCGGAGCGCTTCCCCGGCGACGACCGTCACTCCTCCCAGCAAATTCGGCTCGTACCGCGCGACGAGCTCCGCCTCCCCGGGCAAAGCAAGCTCCTGAAGCCTCTCGCCGTTATCGGCCTGCTCCAGGCAATAGACGACGGGCCCCCGCTGCAGGGCGACCCTGCCCGCGTTCGCGCGCACGTTCGGGTTCGCGTAGACGCGCTCGACCGGCATCGGCAGATCGATCGTCACGACGTCTCCGGCCCGCCACTCTCGCGTCACAATCAGGTAGCCTTTCTCGGAACGGGCTTCCGCTAGCTCTTGCCCGTTGACGCGAACGCTGGCCCCCTCGCACCAGCCCGGAATGCGGACCGCGACCGAGAACGCCCCTGGACGGTCTGGATTCACGGTCAAACTGCTGCGGCCCTCCCACGGGTAATTCGTTTCCAGGGACAGCCGGACTTGCCGTCCGGCAAGCGCCAACGACGTCTCGCTGCCGATATATTGGTGCACGTAGACGATATCGTCTCCCCGGGAGTAGATGTACTGCCCCAAGGAAGCGATCAGCCTGGCGAGATTCGGAGGACAGCAGGCGCAGCCGAACCACTTCTGTCGGACGGGCTTGACGTGGCGTTTGTCCGGACGCTCGCACGCCTTCGGCCACACCTCCAGCGGATTGACGTAGAAGAAGCTGCGGCCGTCCAGCGACATGCCGCTGATCGTGCCGTTGTAGAGCGCCCGCTCGATGACGTCGGCATAGCGGCCGTCCGGATCGAGCCGCAGCATTCTGTGCGCCCAGAAGACGAGTCCGATGGAAGCGCAGGTTTCCGCGTAGACCGTATCGTTCGGCAGATCGTAATCGAACGAAAACGCTTCTCCGTTATGGTTGGAGCCGATGCCTCCCGTAACGTACATTTGCCTCCGGGTGACATTGTCCCAGAGCCGCTTGCACGCCTCCAGCAAGGACCGGTCGCCCGTCACGGCTGCCACGTCGGCCATGCCGGCGTACATGTATACCGCCCGCACGGCGTGGCCGACGGCATGCTCCTGCTCCCTGACCGGCACATGCGACTGGTTGTATTCGTAGTTGATCTTGTAGAGAGAATAATAGCCCTCCGCCTTCAGCGATTCCGGGCCGAACCGCTTCGCCCTCTGGTCCGCCTCCCATTTGAAGTAATGCGGCTCCCGTCCGCGCTCGTCGACGAAAAATCGGCTCAGCTTCAAGTAGCGCGGCTCGCCCGTCGCTTCGTACAGCCTCACTAACGCCAGCTCGATTTCCTGATGGCCGGGATAGCCTCTTCGCTTCCCTTCCTCTTCTCCGAACACCGAATCGATATGGTCGGCCAGCTTGCAGGCGATATCGAGCAGCCTCGTTTTGCCCGTCGTCTCGTAATAGGCGACCGCGGCTTCGATCAGATGCCCGGCGCAGTAGGTTTCGTGATGGTCCCGCTCGTTCGTCCAGCGGCGGTCGGGGGATTTGATCGTGAAATGCGTATTCAAATAACCGTCCGGCTGCTGCGCTCTGCCGAGCAGCTTGATCGTATCGTCGGCGAGCCTCTCCAGCACGGGATCGGGATGCGACGCGAGACTGTAGGCGACCGCTTCCAGCCACTTCGCCACGTCGCTGTCCTGGAAAATGCGGCCGTAGAAATCCCCTTCATCTTCCCCGGCGGCAATGCGCAGATTGCGGATCGCTCCGCTCGGAGCCGCATCCTCGATCCGGTCGTTCAAGGCGTCCCATTGGTAGGGAATGACCTCTTCCCTCACCAGATTTCTGTATTTCGACCAGAACGGATCGTTAACGGATACGTTCTTGTACGACAAGCTCGTCAGCGTCTTTCTCGTTTCCATCGTCTCGTTCCTCCCTGTAGGCCGACTGCCATAGCCGGTAAATATTCTCCCGGGCTTCCGGGATGCCCGGTCGGAATTGAATCGGCGCCTCCGCGCGCGCGCGGCGAACCTCTTCGACCGCTTCCGCCACATGCCGCTCCCCGTCCCGCCCGTACGCGCCGGCTTCGGCGCTGATCGCCGCGCCCGCCAGCCGGCCTTGAGCCATCGCGACGAGGGCGCTTTCCACGCCCGTGATGTTGCCCGCCACGAACAATCCTTCGACAGGGGTTTGCATCCTCTCGCTATGAAACGGGAGATGCCCGCCGAGCTCGGGCGTGTAGACGAACGGGCAGCCGGCGACCGCAGCCAGCTCGGCCAGCGGATACAGCCCTCCCGCCAGCGCGACGAAGTCGACCGGCAGCTCCCGCTCGCTTCCCGCGATCGGTCTGCCCGCCCCGTCCACGTCGGCGAGCGTCGCCGATTCGACTCGTTCGGTTCCGTTAATCGCGATGACGGCCGTTCGCAGCATCAGGGGAATATTCCAGATTCGGATGCCCTTGCGCGGCATCAGCCTGGATACGATGCCCGCCATTCCGAACGAACGGGCCATTTTCCCGCCGAGGCGAAACAACGGCGACGGAGCCAGATGCGACAGGCCCAGCAGCACCCGGAGGCACTCTCCGGGTTGGGCGGACGGACCTGCGAACGGCCCTGCGGGAGGCAGAACAATGCCGGCCAGCGATACGCCGCCGACCGACAATTCGCGGGCGATCGCCATCCCCAGCGCGTTCACCCCGACGACAAGCCCCCGCCGTCCCGGCTTCACGTATTGCACGTTGGCCAGCACCTGCGCCGCGCCGATCGACATCACGCCCGGGAGCGTCCATCCGTCCGCGGGCACGGGCGCCTCCGCTGCTCCGGTTGCCAGCAGCACGCGCGGAGCCGTCAGCCGGCCCTCCGAGGTCGCGACCTCCCACAGGCCGTCTTCCCTCAGCAGCCCGTACGCCGCGACGCCGCAGCGGATCGATACGCCTTGCTTCCCGCACGTCTCGATCAATTGCTCGGCGACGCGTCTGCCGACCCACCAGCGGCCGCGCTCCTCGTGAAATTGTCCGAGCATGCGTCCGCCGGGCTCCGGGTATTCGTCGATTACCGTCACCTTCAGACCGTTGCCGGAGGCGAAGATCGCCGCCGACAGGCCGGCCGGGCCGGCTCCGACCACAATCAGGTCCGAATGCCGACGGCGACCGCTCATGGCAGCGTCCTCCCGGTAATCTCGTTAGGAAGCCGCTGTCCTTCCAGCACGGTCATGCCGTCTTCAAGCGGCGTCAGACACGCGCGCACGATGCCCTTGCCCGCCACGAACAGCCGGCACTCCATGCAGTGACCGATCGCGCAATACAGCCCGCGCGGCCGGCCCGATTCCTCATGCCTCCGAAGCGTTCGGACGCCCGAGGCAAGCAGCGCCGCGGCGATGGCTTCGCCGCGGAAGCCGGTCATCGGACGCCCGTTGAACGTGAATCCTGCCGGCTCCCGCCTCGTTTTCCTTCCCAGAATGGGGTGTTCGTCTATCCGTTCCATCGGTCTTCCCCTTTCGCCAGCTGCCCGAACGTCACCGGTCGGATCGGGGGACGGACGGACAGCTGCTCCGCGTCCCGCGGAGCGTCCGGCCGCCGGCCGTGCACCCAATCCTCCACCAACCGCCTGCATACGCGGCCTTGACAGGCCCCCATCGAGGCGCGCGTTTTCATTTTCAGTTGGCGCGCGGTACGGGAGCCCGACTCGTAGGCTTCCTCCAATTGCTCCAGCGTCACTTCCTCGCAGCGACAGATCGTCATCGAACGGGCGTTCATCGGTTTCGATCCTCTAGGCGTAACGGATGGCGCACGTTTTCGTTGCGGTGTAGAAATCGAGCGCCGCCTGCCCCTGCTCCCGAGAATGGGAGCTGGACATTTTCATGCCGCCGAAGGGAGCCTGATACTCGACGCCCGCGGATTCCTGGTTGACCCGGACCATCCCCGCCTGAGCCTCGTCCAGAAAGCGGTGCGCATAGGCAAGATCGCGCGTGAACAAGGAAGCGCTCAGCCCGAACGCCGTACGGTTGCACAGCGAGACCGCCTCGTCGAACCCGTCCGCCGTCAGCACCGCCGCCACCGGACCGAAAATCTCCTCCTGAACGAGCGGATGCCCGGCATCGACGCCCGCCGCGACGATCGGCCGGATGTAATATCCGTCGCTCCCGGTCTCCTGCGCGGGTCCCTCGGCCACGATCGTCGCCTGCTCCCGGGCCATCTCCACGTACGACATCACGCTCTTGAACTGGCCGGCGGATGCCACCGGCCCGAGGTAAGCGTCCGGATCGAGCGCGGGCGCCAGCCGGAGCGCCGACACCGCGCGGGTCAGCGCTCCGACGAACGGCTCGTAGATGCCCTTCTCCACAATAATGCGGCTCGTCGCCGTGCATTTCTGCCCGGCGGAGCGGAAAGCTCCGCTTACGATCAGGGATGCCGCTTGCTCGAGATCGGCGTCGCCGAGCACGACCGCCGCGTTTTTGCCGCCCATCTCGGTCTGATATTTGATATTGCGGCGGGCGCAGGCTTCGGCGATGCGCAGTCCGGTCGAAGTCGAACCGGTGAAGCTTACGGCGTCCAATCGCGCCTGCTCCAGCAGCGCGTCGCCGATCCGGCTGCCCTTGCCGACGACGAGGTTGAGCGTTCCCGGCGGCAAGCCGGCGGCGGCGAAAATCTCGGCCAGCCGCGATGCGGTCAGCGAAGCGATCTCCGCCGACTTCCAGACGACGGTATTGCCGCAGATGAGCGCGGGCGCGATCTTCCAGATCGGAATCGCGACCGGGAAATTCCACGGCGTAATGACGCCAATGACGCCAAGCGGCACCCGCTTCGCGTATTGCAGGACGTCGCGCTCGCTCGACGGAATGACGGTCCCGTTCGCGCGCACGCCCTCGGCGGCGTAATAGCGGAGCAGATGGACGGCGCGTGTCGTTTCCCCGCGCATCTCCGCGATCGGCTTGCCCATCTCCCGGCTCGCCAGCGTCGCGACTTCGTCCAGGCCGGCCTCCAGCGCCGCGGCCATTTTGTACAGGCATTCCGCTCTGGCCGCTCCGGTCAGACGGGACCAGGAAGCGAACGCCTCGCGCGCCGCCTGCCCCGCCTGAACGATATGGGAAGCGTCCGACAGATGCAGTACGCCGACCTCCTCCTTCGCGTCGGAAGGATTGCGGACGACGATCTCGCCCGCGTTCGGCACGATCCATTCCCCGCCGATCCAGTTTTTGCTGTTGTTCACGCCTTATGCCTCCTTCTCGGGTTTCCTGGCGACGGGAAGCCCGCGGGTAAGATTAACGGTTGACGGCATACTCGAACGCTTCCCTGATCGCCACGTAATCCGCCTCCGGCAGCGGCAATCTCGGCGGACGCGCGGGACCTACCGGAAATCCGGCAAGTTCCATCATATATTTGATCGATTGCACGAGCTGAGCGTTGGCGTCGAAGCGGAAGAGCGGAAGCAGATGCCTGTAGAGCTTCATCGCCTCCTCCAGCTTGCCTTGCCTGGACAGTCTGAACAGCTCGGCTCCTTCCTTGGGCAGCGCGTTGGAGACGCCCGAGATCCACCCTGTCGCTCCGAACAACGGCCCCTCCATCGCGAGATTGTCGACCCCGATCATTACTTCCAGGTTCGTTTTCTCCAGAATCTCGTGAACGCGGCGAATGTCTCCGGAAAATTCCTTGACGGCGACGAACCGGTCGAGCTTCTCCAGCCTGGCCAGAAAGTCCGGCGTCAGGTCGACCTTGTAGTCGTGCGGATTGTTGTACCCGACGATCGGCAGTCCGACTTCGTTGATCGCCGCGTAATGGGCCTCGACTTCATGCTCCAGCGGACGGTAGTTGATCGGCGGCAGCGCCATGACGCCCGCCGCTCCGTTCTCCTTCGCGTGGCGCACCCAGGCGACGGCCTGCTTTGTGGAAGGCGCGGCGGAACCGACGACGACCGGCACCTTGCCCTTGGCCGCTTCGATGACCGTCTCGACGACCTTCGCCCTTTCCTCGCTCGACATCGTCGCGTATTCGCCGAGAGAGCCGGCCGGAACGAGCCCGTTCGCCCCATGCGCGATCTGCCACTCGCACAGCTCGGCCAGCCTCTTGTAATCCACCTCGTAATCGTCCGTGAACGGCGTAACCAACGCCACGTATACACCCTCGAATCTCGCCATGAATGAAGTCCCCTCTCGAATTGTGATCGCACAAAAAATGAGTCGCATAGACAGGGAGCCGAACGCCGCTTGGACGTTCAGCGCAGCACGAACCCCTCGGCCAGCGGGTCGGCCGGATCGACGACGAAGTTCATCAGCCCGGTGACGAAGGCGCTGCCCGTCATGCGCAAGACGACCCCTTCGCGCTTGCCGCAAGGAAGCAGCTGCTGCGCCCGGACGACGGCACGAGCCCCCGCGATTCCTTCGTACGTCGTCTCGTCCCCGATCCGAAGCTTGCCCCGCGCGAACCGGGCAGCCATATGGGCGCATGCGCCCGCCCCGCCCGGCGAACGGTCGATCTGCCCGCCCGCGAACACCGTTACGCAGCGGTAATCCGGACCCGTCGGGAGCTCGGTCCGACCCGCGATAACGACGCCGTGAACGGCCGCCCGCTCTCCCGTCAGGGGATCGCTCAGATTCAGCTCCGCCTCGACGGCCCGCTTGATGCCCTCTCCCCGGCTCTGCAAGTCGGGCAGCGCGCTCGCTTCAAGCGGCACGGCCCCGAGCGAACGCGCTTCGGCGACCGCGAAGAAGGCTCCGCTATAGACGACGTCCACGGTGAAGGAAAGGCCGTTCAACTCGACCGGAACGTCCGGCGC
This sequence comes from Cohnella hongkongensis, assembly GCF_042654645.1. Lineage (NCBI taxonomy): Bacteria > Bacillati > Bacillota > Bacilli > Caryophanales > Paenibacillaceae > Cohnella > Cohnella hongkongensis. The sequence continues at coordinate 25,911 of NZ_JBHSEP010000006.1, forward strand.
ATGTACAAAGCTCGGCACGTGATCGAACGACACCGACAGAACTTCGGCGCCATCGCACTCCGCGTAAGCGGTCACCGTGCCCGCCGGCGTATCGATGCGAACGCCCCGCGCGGCCGCTTCGGGCCGCAATTGCCCCGTCTCGATCCAGGCGGTCACGGCGGCGATGACGCCGTGACCGCTGACGTCGGCCATGCCTTCGTTGTTCATGAACAGCAGCCCGAGCTGCGAGCCTTCGTTCGCGGGGGAAGTGACGACGGCTCCCGTCATGCCGTAATGCCCGCGCGGCTCGGCCATCAGCTTCCTGCGGACGGCATCGCAGCGGCGGCGAAAATCGTCCGCCTTCTCCCGCTGCGTCGTTCCCGACAGGGGCGGTAGACCGCCGGTCAGGAGCCGAAGCGGCTGCCCCCCGGCGTGAACGTCGATCGCGGCGTACCATTCGCTGAATTCCATCGTTGCCAGCCCCCCATTTTCGGATTTCGGTTCCGCGACGGCGTCACAGCAGAAAAAAGCCCTCGTTCAACGCGTCCCGCTCCCGCAGAAAAAACTGATGGAGTCCGGTCAGCCAGGCCGACCCGGAGATTTGCGGCACGACCGCCGGGTAGTCGCCGACCCGGGTTTCCGCCAGCACCTTCGCGTAAAACAGGGAGCCGACGATGCTTTCGTGCACGAACGGCTCGCCGGCGGCGAGCTCCCCCTTCGCGTAGAGCGCCGCCACCTTGGCCGAGGTTCCCGTTCCGCACGGCGAGCGGTCGATGCCTCCCGGGGGAACGACGACCGCGTTGCGGCAGTCCGCCTCCGGAGCCGCGGCATCGCCGTAGAACTCGATGTGCGTCAGCCCGCGGATGACCGGAATTTCCGGATGGACGATCTCGACCTGCGCGTTGACGGCTTCCCGGATGCGAACGGCCAGCCGGACGATCTCCGACGCGCGGCCCGGTACCAGCGGCAAGTTCAGCGTTCTGGCGTCGACCAGGCCGTAGAAGTTGCCTCCGTAGGCGATGTCGAGCGTCACCTCTCCCAGTCCGGCCACCGTCACGCTTACGTTCTCCCGGTACAGGAAGGACGGAACGTTCGCGAACGCCACCCGCTTCACCTTGCCGTTCTCGACGCTGAGCGTCGCCTCTACGAGCCCGGCCGGCGTATCGAGCCGCAGCGACGTTGTGTCCGGCGGATACAGCCCCCCTTCGATCAGCGCCGTGCAAACCCCGATCGTGTCGTGGCCGCACATCGGCAAGTAGCCGCCCGTCTCGATGAAGACGACGCCGATGTCGGCGGTCGGATCGCACGGCTCGGTCAGAATGCAGCCGGACATGACCTCGTGTCCCCTCGGCTCGTACATTAAAGCGCGCCTGAAGCCGTCATGACGGCGCGACATGTCCACCATCTTGTCAGCCATCGTCTCGCCGAACAGTGCGGGCGCGCCGCTCGTGACCGTGCGGGTCGGGTTGCCCCCCGTATGGGTGTCGATCGTCGTAACGATTTTGGACAGCTTCATGACACGTCCCCCTCTTGGCGATTGCCGCTCCGGAAACGGTCGTAACGAAGCGGCTCCGCCGGAATGCACGTCGGCGCGCCGCTGATCATCTCGCTGATCAGCTTGCCCGTGACGGCCGCCAGGCTGATGCCGTCCCCTTCGTGTCCGGCCGCCGTATACAAGCCGGGGATTTCGTCGATCCCGGACACGATCGGGAGATGGTCCGGCGTCCACGGTCTCAGCCCGGCATAAGCGCGCAGCAGCGGAACGTGTTCGATAGCCGGGAAAAAACGGATTGCGCGTTCCGCGATCAGCCGGATGACCCGCTGGTCGACGCGCGCGTCCATGCCGACGAACTGCCGGCTGGAGCCGATCAGAAAATTTTGCGAAGCCGTCGGCTCGAACACGAGCGCGATGCCGTATGGCTCGAATCTCGGATCGATCTTGCGCTCTCCCCCGAACTTGCTGATCAGGTAGCCGAACTCCATCACTTTCCGCGTTCCGATGCTCGCCGTTCTGGACGCCACGAGAATATGGCCTTTGCGCGGCTCGATCGGCAGGTCGACGCCGGCCATCCGTCCGACGCTCTTCGCCCATACGCCTGCGGCGTTGACGACGACGTTCGTCCGGATCTCGCCCTTATCGGTATCCACCCCGCGTATTCTCTTCCGCTCGTCCAGCAGAATCGCGTTCACCGGCGCATGCGTCCAAATGCGGGCGCCGCACCGGCGAGCCGCGGCCGCCAGCGCATAGGTCATCAGCGCCGGATTGACGGTCGAGTCGGCGGCACATTCCAGTCCCCCGAGCAAATCGTCGGCCATATAAGGCCATTCCTGCCGTAAATCCTGACGGTCGAGCATGCGGAACGGCAGTCCCGCTTCTTTCTGCCGGGCGACCCAGCGTTCGGCGGCGACCATCTCCTCCTCGCTCTCGCAGACGAGGATGCTGCCCGGCGCGCGATACTCGAATTCCTCGTCCAGCTCGGTCGCCAGCTCGGCGACAAGCTCCTGCGACTTCAGCGACATTCGGCTGTCGAAGCCGGGCTCCTTGTCGATGGCGAGAATGTTGCCATCGCATTTCGAAGACGTTCCTCCGGCGATCTCTCCCCGCTCCGCGACAACGACCTCGATGCCGAGCTTCGCGGCGTAATAGGCGATCGCCATCCCGATAATGCCGCCGCCCACGATGACGGCCTCTGCCGTGCCGGACCTCATGGCGCTCACCTTATCTTTCATTACAGAACAATGAGTTCCTTATTCGCTTTCGTCAGCACTTCGATACCCGTCTCGGTCACGACGATGTCGTCTTCGATCCGGACGCCGCCGAACCCCGGCACGTAGATGCCGGGCTCGACCGTCAACGCCATGCCCGGCCGCAAAATATCGTCGCTTTGCTGCGACAGGCGTACGGGCTCGTGAATTTCCAGCCCGAAGGCATGGCCGAGTCCGTGGCCGAAGTTCGGACCGTAGCCGCGCTCGGCGATCACCGTTCGCGCCAGCGAATCGCCGTCCTTGCCCGACATGCCCGGCTTCAGCCCCTCCAGTGCCGCGCGGTTGGCCTCCAGCACGATGCCGTACAGCTCCTTCTGCTTCTCCGAGGGCGTTCCGAGGCAGACGGTACGGGTCAAATCCGCGCAATAGCCTTCGCAGCTCGCGCCGAAGTCGAGCGTGACGAGTTCGCCTCTCGCCAGCCGCTTGCCGCTGGCCAGCCCGTGCGGCAGCGCTCCCCGCTCGCCGGAAGCGACGATCGTCGCATAGGCCGAGGACGGCGCCCCGGCCCGGCGTATCGCGTATTCCAGCTCCGCGGACACGTTCAACTCGGACATGCCCGGCTTCAGCACGCCGAGAATGTGCTCGAACGCCAGCTCCGTCAGCTCGACCGCCTTCCGGATACAGCCGATTTCCCGCTCGTCCTTGATCGCGCGCAGCTCCTCGACGATCCCCCCGGCCGGCGCGAGCTCGACGCCGGCGAATTGCTCCCGGTACGCTTCATAGGAAGCGTACGTCACGTGGTTGTGCTCGAAGCCGAGCCTGCGCACGCCGGCCGTCCGCAAGGCCGCTGCAATCGTATCCGCCGGCCGGGCAGCGTGCTTAACGACCTCGTAGGCCTTCGCCTGCTCCGCCGCCTGGTCCGTATAGCGGAAGTCCGTGAGCAGCAGCGCCTGATCCTGCGTGACGAGCACGTAACCGGCGGACCCCGAAAACCCGGTCATATACTTGCGGTTGTGCGGATTCGTGACGAGCAGCCCATCCAGGTTCGACGCCGCCAGCCTTTGTCGGACGAGCTCCAGCCTTCGCGCCTCCATCCTTTCTCATCCCTCCTCACCCTTTGATTCCCGTCAAGGTAATTCCCTCGATGAAATACCGCTGCGCAACGAAGAAGAGCAGCAGAATCGGCGCGACGATCGCCGCCGAAGCCGCCATCAAATAACCCCATTGCGCATTGTACAGCCCTTTGAACGTCGCCAGCCCGAGCGCGAGCGTAAACTTGTCGTCGCTGTTCAGGTAGATGATCGGGCCGAGAAAATCGTTCCATACGTCGATGAAGGAGAAGATGCCTACCACGATCAGCGCGGGCTTGGCCAGCGGCACGATAACCGTCCACAGCACCTTGAACGGCGTAGCTCCGTCCATGTACGCCGCTTCGTCCAGCTCCTTCGGAATGGTGAGGAAAAATTGCCGCAGCAGAAAAATGTTGAACGCTCCGCCTCCGAACCAGGCCGGAACCGTAAGCGGCAAAAACGTGTTGATCGCGTCCAGGCTTCTCCACAGCATAAAGGTCGGGATAAGCGTCACTGCATACGGAAGCATCATCGAGCTGAGCAGCACGGCGAACACGATATTTCTTCCCGGCCAGTTCAGCCGGGCGAAGCTGAATGCCGCCATCACGCTCGTCAACAGCACGCCGCATACGACGAACAGTTCGATCGTCATCGTGTTTCTGAAATAGCGCGCGAAAGGCACGGAGGTCAGCGCTTCCCGGAAATTGCTCCACATGAACGGCCTGGGAATCCACTCGGGAGGGAAAATAAAAATTTGGCTATTGTCCATGAGAGAGCTGCGAACGAGCCAAATGAACGGAAAGAGCATGATCAGGCTGCCGACGACGAGCGTCGCGTACAGCATGGCGCGAAGCGGATTCGATTTCGTTCCGGCGATCATCACTTCCCCCCTCCTTCGTAATGAACCCATTTCTTCGAAGTCTTGAAGACGATGAAGGTGAGCGTCATGATGATCACGAACAACACCCAGGCGAGAGCCGACGCGTAGCCGATCTTCGATTCGGCGAACGCCTTGCGGTACAGGTAGTACACGTAGAACAGCGTCGAGTTGTTGGGCCCGCCTTCGGTCATGACGTAGGCCTGGTTGAACGCCTGGAACGTGCCGATCAGCGCCATGATCAGATTGAAGAAGATCGTCGGCGTCATGTACGGAATCGTAATATGCCGGAACTTGTGCCAGCGGCTGCCGCCGTCTACGTCGACCGCTTCGTACAGATGGGAGGGAACCCCCTGCAGGCCGGCCAGAAAGATCAGAATCGTGTTGCCCACGCCCCACGTGCTCATCATGATCAGCGAAGGGATCGCCGTCGCTTCGCCGTACACCCATTGCGAGGTCGGCAGCCCGACCGATTTCAATCCGGAATTGAGCAGGCCGAAGTCCGGATTGAAAATCCATAGCCATAGAATCGTATTCGCAATGCTCGGAACGATCGTCGGCAAGTAGAAGATCGTCCGGAAGACGGACAAGCCTTTGACCTTCTGGTTCAGCAGCATCGCGACCGCGAAGGCCGCCGCGAGGCCGATCGGCACGCTTCCGAGCGCGTAGTAGGTCGTTGCGTACAACGCCTTGCCGAACAACGGGTCGGCGGTAAAAACCGTCTTGTAATTGCCGAAGCCTACCATCTCCCAATCGCTTCCGATCGTCCAATTCGTCAGGCTGTAGAAGAAGGAAGCGGTAACGGGATACAGCGTAAAGCCTAACAGCCCCAGGATGGGCGGCATGGCGAAGATGATCCCCCATCTCCGTTCCATGCGGGCGATGCCCGACGATTTTTTGCGCATGCGCCGTCTTGTCCCCTTTCTGCCGCTCTGCCGCGTTGGCTCTATGCTTCATCTTGGACGGGCGTCGGCGACAAAGAGCCCCGAACGGATTCGGGGCTCTTCCGCCTGACGCATCGGCCGCCTACCGGTCGGCGTATTTCCCCTGAAGCAGCGGCTGCACCTGCGCCTCCAGCTCGTCGAGCGCTTCCTTGGCCGACTTCTTGTTCGTCCAGATCATCTCAAGGGCGGGCGTAATCTTCGTGTTCAGCTCCGGCCAATTTTTCAGACTGGCCGAAGGCGATTTCACGGAGTAGTTCAAGGCGTAATCGATCGCGGCCGTCTTCCATTCGGGCGGATGCACTTCTTTCGTCCACAGGTCGATCGCCGCCTGATCGGTATAATATTTCGTCTCGACGGGCATCCACAGACCGGTTCTGTACAGATCGACCTGCTCCGGATTGTTGTGGAATTTGTAGAACTCCATCGCCTCATCCGGATGCTCCGTATCGGCGAACACGACGCTCGCGCCGGCGATATAGGTCGTCTTCGGTTCCTTGAATACGGGCAAGACGCCGATTCCGTAGTTGAGCTTCGCTTTGGAGATGTCGAGCTGCGCCCAGGTTCCGTCGAGCACCATCGCCACCTTGCGGGTCTGCAGCCGGACATAATTGTCGGGCATGTTTTTCTGCTGAATCAAATCCGGGGAAACCCGGTACTTGAAGAGCAGGTCCTGCAGCGCCTGGAACACCTCGACCGATTCCGGACTGTTCATCGCGTAATTCATTCCGGACTCGTCCGTGATGCTCGCGCCGTTGCTCGCCATGAGCGGCGCCCAGGTCGAACGGTCGGCGCCGAAGGAGAAGCCGTACTGATCGACGTTTTTCGGATCGAAATCCGGGTCGGCAGCCGTTCTGCCGTTCTTGTCCTTGGTCAGCTTCTTGGCGACCTCGACGAATTGCTCCCATGTCCACGCCTTCTCCGCTTCCACGGGAGGAAGCTCGAGGCCCGCTTCCGTAAACAAATCCTTATTGTAATAGATGACCATGACCTCCGCCGCGGTGGCGTATCCGACGACCTTGCCCGGCTCGCTGTAGTAGAAAGACGCCGGCAGACGATTTTGCAGCTCCTCGGACTTTTCCACGAACGGCGTAAAATCGAGCAGCCTCCCTTCCGATCCCCATTTCGAAGCAAGCGAATCCGGCAAGTAGGCGACATCCGGAAGCTCGTTGGACGCCATCAGCGTGTTGATCTTCGTGTTGTAATCGCCGGGCACGTGCTCCGCGGTCACCTGAATGTGCGGGTGGCTGTCGTTAAACGACTTGACCATGCCTTCCACCGCTTTCTTCTCCTCGTTGCTGCCCCAGAACATGAATTTCAGATTTACGGGCTCTTGCGGGGTCGCCTTGCTCCCGGAGGAAGAAGGCGCCGCGCTTTCCTTGGCATCGCCGCCTCCGCAGGCGGCAAGCGCCAAGACCAGCGCCAACGCCGGGATGAAACCGCTCCATCTTTTCATTCCCATCAGACATGCTCCCCTCTTATCGGTTTCGAAAGCTCGTTTTCATTATGCGGGGAAGCCGGGAGCCGAACAATCGAATATGTCCATACGCTCTTTGTTTTGGTATGGACTTTTTGAACACGCACTTAAAGAAACTTCCTGCGGTATTCGGTCGGCGTCATGCCGAACTGCTTTTTGAACGCCATGCTGAAATAATTCGTGTCCGTGAAACCGACCTTCCGCGCGACGTCCAGTATTTTCAGATCAAGATCGGAGAGCAGCGTCTTGGCCCGCTCGAAGCGAACTTGCGTCGTGAATTCCGCGAAGGTCTCGTTCGTCGCCTGCTTGAACCTGCTGCTCAAGTATTTCGGACTGATGTTCAAGTGCTCCGCCAGATTGACCAGACTCACGTCCTCCGCGATATGCTCGCGAATCCACGTCTTCGCCTGCTCGATAATCCGATGGGAAGGCACTTCCCTGGACATGCGGATCACGCGCCCGACCTCGGTAAAGTAAGCGGTCAGAAACCGGACGAGTTCGTCCGCCGTACGGCAATCGGACAATTCGACCAACGGATTGGAGCGAACGACGGTTTGGTTCGCGACCCGGGCTTCCTTGAACAGACGGATGACGAACATGACGAGCTGGGAGGCGACGAGCTTCATCTCGTCCCAGCCCAGCGACCGCAAGTCGTCCGACCATTCCCGCAAAATCCGGACGACGTTCTCCTCATGGCCGGCGCGGATTTCGCTCAGCAGATAAAGCTCTTTGTCCAGCATGCGGTTGTTCCGGGACATCGTCTTCGCCGTGGACGAATAAGGAATAATCTGGCCTCCGCCGACGATCGCCCGGTATTCCATCGCTCGCGCCGCCTCGTGATAAGCGTTGAATGTCCTCTGCAAGCCTTGCGCCGGATTGCTGATTCCGATGCTGACCGACAGCTTCAAATATTCCGCAAAGACGGAACGCAGCCGTTCGGCGATGTCCCGAGGCTCCGGCTGTCCCGGGGCAAGGCCGGTCAGCACGCCGACCCTTCCGGCGTTCTCGCCGAACGCGTACGCCCGGGCGAACGGCTCCAGCGCTTCCTCCGTCAGCTTGCGGTAGGCGTATTGATAGAGCTGGCGCTCTCCGGTCGAGCATCTTTCGTACATTTGGAAATAATCGTCGATGACGCAGACCAGTACGGCGTATTGCCCTTCCGGGTCCAACCGGACGCCGCTCGATGCGAGCAGCTCCAGGCTCTGCTCCAGAGGACGCCGCTGCTGAACGAGATCGATCAGCCATTGCTCGTGAGCCGCCTTGCTGAATTCGTACACCTGCTTTTGCAGAAGGCCGACATGCAGATTGAGATCTTCCGCGATCTGCATCCGATGCTTCGCCTTCTCGAGCGCTTTGCCGAGCTCCTCCCGCGCGACCGGCTTCAGCAAATAATCCGAGGCCTGCAGAGACACGGCTTCCTTCACCCACTGGAATTCGTCGTATCCGGTCAGAAATATAATTTGCGCATTCTCGTTATCACCGCGGATCAGCCGGGCCAGCTCGATGCCGTTGAGCTCGGGGATGTTAATATCCAGAAGCAGAATATCCGGACGACAATCCTGGTACTTGCGCCATGCCGATACGCCGTCCTCCGCTTCGCCCGCCACCTCGATGGCCAGCTCGTCCCATAGCCCCGACTTCATCAACCCTTCGCGAATGTAATATTCGTCGTCGACGATCATCGCTTTCATCCCGCGATATCCTCCTTTTTCGTGCGATTGCGAGTTTCCCAGTCAATGACTCGGCCCTGGCTGTCCAGAAGGGGAATCGTAATCGATACCGTCGTATACTTCTCGGGCTCGCTGGCCAATTCCAGGCCGTAGCCCGGCCCGAACCTCAGGTTGATCCGATCGTGCACGTTTTTCAGTCCGTAGATTTCTCCCTGCTCCCCCGAGCCGAGCGCGCGGACAATCTCAGCCATCCGTTCCGCCGAAATGCCGTGCCCGTCGTCGCTGATTCGGAACTTGAGCGCATTGCCGGCCAACTCGCCGGACAGCATGATCATGCCCGCTCTCGCGCCGCCCTTTAACCCGTGGTAGATGGCATTCTCGACGAGCGGCTGCAGAAGCAGCTTGGGGACCCAATAAGGCGTCATCTCGTCCTCGACCTCGCAGATCCAATCCAGCTTGTCCTTGAATCGGAACTGCTGCACTTTGACGTACGAGGACACGTGTTCCAGCTCTTCCGCCACCGGAATGAGATCGTTCCCGCGGCTGAGCGTCGTTCGGAAAAATTTGCCCAATGCTCCGATGACCTCGCTCATCTCGGGCTGATTGCGCAAGACGGCGAAGCCGTTGAGGCTTTCCAGCGTGTTGTACAGGAAATGCGGATTAATCTGCGCCTGCAGAACTTGGATTTCCGCTTCCTTGCGCTTGAGCATCGCATCGTACACTTGGGCGTTCAGCTCGCGGTTCTCTTCCATCATCCGGATAAACTTCTCCCCGATCTGACTGACCTCGTCATGCGCCTTGAAGCGGTACTGCGGCAGCATGTCCGAGCGCGGGCCGACGACCATCATGGAGCGAAGCCGGCTAAGCGGTCTGCTGATGGAATTGCTGAATGCGAAAGCGATCGCCCACCCGATAATCAGTACGAGCAAGAAGGTCTGGATCGTAAACGAACCCAGCTTGTTGGCGTCCCGAAGCAGCATCGAATCCTCGATGACCGTCGTCATGGTCCAGCCGGTTCTCTCGTTGACGACAGAAGCCCCGTAGAACTTGCTGCCCTCCAGCTCGAAATGAGGCTTGCCGAACGCGGCCGGAAACGCCGACTCGCGCAGCTTGTCCGCGAGCGCCTGCTCCCGGAGCGGATCGGACGCTTGGGGCAATTGGTACATCACCCTTCCCGCGTCGTCCCGAACGAACACCTGCGATTGCTCGGTCGGATTCAGAAACTGCAGTCCTTTGAAAAAATAGTCCTTGTCGATCTCCAGCATCAGAAAACCGAGCGTATCGTAGTCGCCCTCCGTCTTCTTCAGCAGCTTGCCGACGACCATCCTCGGCGCATAGGCTGCGTCCTCTGCCGTATCGAACGGATTGCTATTGATCCACATGATTCGATTGTTCGCTTTCAGCTCTTGAAAATAGCCCTCGGCGATGTCCGGGCTCATCGTATTCTGATGGGAAAAGATGATGGAATCCGTGCCGCGGAACAGCCGCTTTACGCCGGTCCCTCTGGCGGAGTAAATCAGGTAGGAGGAGATGAAGGGCTTGGATTGGGTGTAGACGTTCATCATCTTGGAGATTTTGTTCCCGTTGCGGAGATAGGCGTAGTCGTCCATGTTCCCGTCGAGCAGGATCGCTTGGAGCTCTTGATTGCCCATAATGACGTTCGTAAGATCGTTGACGTCCTTAATCACTTGATCCAAATACAGATTCGCCATATTCAAGGAGGAGAACGCATGCTTCTTGGCGTTGTTGCCCAGATTGGTCGCGGTAATGTTGTAAAAAATCGTGCTCAAAATCATCATCGGAACGATGACGATCGTCGTCGCCAGCCAAAAAAACTTGCCCCGGATCGTATTGATGTTCATGTACTCGCGGAATTTCCGGATCATGCAAGCACCTCCGTTCGGACAATATCAAGCGATCCCCGGCGAGCCGGCCCGCCGGGGATGTTCGGGACTTGAAGATCCTAGGAGCGCTGTTCCTGAAGCCATACGAGCATCTCGCCCGGCTCCCGGTTCGCCCAGGCATAATACGGAACGGCCGTAACCTTCGCCGGCTCCGCCGGGCGCGGCGACATCGCGTACAAATCGTCCTCGCCCGGCGTCTCCTTCGCGCGCAGCGCGTCGCCTCGCAAGACGACGACGCCTTCCAACAGATGCTCTTCGAATCGGGCCGCAAACTCGGAAGCGTCCGGGATTCGAATGTCGTGCAGTCCCCCGCCGTTGTCCGTCTCCTCCAGGCAGTAGACGATCGGCCCCCGCTGCAGCGCCAGCTTGCCGGCGTTGGCTCTTACCTTCGGATTCGCGCGAACCTTCTCGACCGCCATCGGCAGGATCAGCTCGATCTCGTCGCCGGCTGTCCAGATCCGCCTGATGCGAAGGTAGCCTTTGACCTTGTGGCGAGGCAGATCGACGCTTTCTCCGTTCACTTTGCACATCGCGCCCCGGCACCAGCCCGGCACGCGCAAAGCGATCGTAAAATCCGCGGGCGATTCCGTGTCGACGCTCAGCCGGATATGACCGTCCCACGGGTAGGCGGACCGCTGCGTCAAGCGCGCCCGACGGTTGTCGATCGTCTGCCGCGCCTCGCCCCCGATGTAGAGATGGACGAACCATTGACGGCCGTCCTCGTCGTACGAGTAGATATACTGCCCGAGCGAGGCGATGAGGCGGGCGATATTCGGCGGACAGCAGGCGCAGCCGAACCACGCTTGCCTGGTCGTAGCCACAGACCGCAGATCTTCGCGGATGCGGCAAGCCTCGGGCCACACCTCCAGCGGGTTCACGTAGAAGTAGCGCTTGCCGTCGAGAGACATGCCGCTTAAGATGCCATTGTATAGCGCGCGCTCCATAACGTCGGCATACTCTCCGTCCGCTTCGAGCTGCAGCAGCCGGCTGGCCCAGAACATCAGGCTGATCGCCGCGCACGTTTCGGCGTACGCCCGGTCGTTCGGCAAGTCGTAATCGATCGTGAAGGATTCCCAATATTCGTTGGACCCGACTCCGCCGGTAATGTACATCCGCTTGCGGGTCACGTTCCTCCACAGCTCCCTGGACGTTTCCAGCAGTTCGCCGTCCCCGTACTCCGCCGCCAGATCGGTCAAGGCGCTGAACAGATACAGCGCCCGGACGGAATGGCCCTCCGCGGTCTTCTGCTCGCGAACCGGCAGATGAGCCTGAAAATAGTCGGGCTGCCTCCGGGCCACGCGATGCTCCGTTCTCTGCGCTTCCTCTTGATCGAAGAACGAGGGCTGCCGCCCGCGCTCCTCGACGAAGAAACGGCTAAGCTTCAAGTACCGCTCGTCGCCGGTCGCCCGGTACAGCCTGACGAGGGCGAGCTCGATTTCCGGATGTCCGTCGTAGCCCCGGATCTGCCCGGGCTCCGTTCCGAACGTCGCGACGATATGATCGGCGTACCGCGTCATGATGTCGAGCGCTTTGCGCTTGCCCGTGGCTTCGTAGTAGGACACCCCCGCTTCGATCAGATGCCCCGCGCAATATAGCTCATGGTCGTCGCGCAGATTCGTCCACTTCCGGCCGGGCTTCGCCACGGTAAAATACGTATTCAAATACCCGTCGGGCCGCTGCGCCCGACCGAGAAGGTCGACGACGCCGTCCGCGATCCGTTCGAGCTCCTCGTCGCGCTTGACGGACAAGGCGTAACCGACGGCCTCCAGCCATTTGGCCAGATCGCTGTCCTGGAACACCTGCCCGTAATATTCGTCCTGCGATTCCCCGGCTGCGATGCGAAAGTTTTCTACCGTACGGCTCGGCTCGGCGCCGCGGATCTCGTCGTTCATGGCCTGCCATTGGTACGGAATGACCGTGTCGCGAACGAGCGCCTGTCTCGGTCCCCAGAAGCCGTCGTCTATCGTCACGTCGCGGATCGGGAGCGGCTGCATACGTCGAAGCGTCATCACGTTGTCCTCCATTCGATTGGCTTCGTTTGCTCCATCATAGCACCGTCCCCTCCGCGCTGTCGGTATCCCAAGATCGACATTGGGTGGACAAAACCGACTTCTCGCCTGAACGAACCGAGGATACCCGCCGGAGCCCGGTTTCGCTATAATAAGATCACAGCATCTATTCCGGATCGTTCCAAGGGAGTCATGCGATGTGCGATTCCTGAAAACAGAAATTCGCCAGCCGCTGGAGTTCGTTTCCATGGGCCAGTTCCATTCGCTTCGTCCCTGGACGCATACCCGTCGTATGATCGACAGCTACGAGATTATCATCGGCGTCCGGGGGACGCTGTACATCCAACAGGAAAACGACCGCTACGCCGTGGAGCCCGGATGCGCGCTGCTGCTGCTTCCGGGCGAAACGCATGCCGGCTATCGGCCGAGCGAGGAAGAATTGTCCTTCTACTGGGTGCATTTCCTGTGCCCCGAGAACGCCCGGATCGTCGGCGGCGAAGAATGGCTGCACGACAGCAACCGCCGGCACTCCGAGAAGTATCCGGCGGCGAAATCCCATTGCGTCTATTTTCCTCTGTTTTTTCAATGCGGCAACCCCGACAAAATCGATATTCTTTTTCACCAGCTGCAGCATCTGGCCAATTCCAGGCTCGTCTACCCTTCGGCTTTGCACTACCAATTGACTTCTTTGTTTCTCGAGTTGGCCGCCCAAGCGGATTCCGGGCACGTGGCGGAAGTTTCCTTCTCTCCCGATCCGCTGGTCGCGGAAATCGCCGAATGGATTCGCATTCATACGGCAGAGCCGCTCACCGCCTCCGGCATCGCCGACAAATACGGATACAACCGGGACTATCTGTCCCGGTTGTTCAAAAGAAATACGGGCATGAACCTGCACGAGTACATTTTGGCGCAAAAGCTTTTCAAGGCCAAGTCGCTGCTGGCCGGAACGAACCGAACCGTCAAACAGATTGCGCGCGACGTAGGCATTGCGGACGAGAAATATTTCATCCGATTATTCCGCAAATACGAGCACCTGACTCCGACGGGCTACCGCAACGCCTACTACCTCAAGCATATGAACATCGAATAAGCCGCCTCCGCCGTCAGGCAAGTTAGGCTGGATCAGCCGTTGAAAAGTTCGGCGATCTCCGCCGCGCCGAGCGCCCGGTTGTAGATGCGGAAATCGTCCAAGCTGCCGTTCAAGTAGGCGTCGCCGGCGTACTGCGAACGGCCGAGGTAATTCTGGTTTGTGCTGCCGAGACTGGACGGCTTCAGCGTCATGTTCGCATTCGTCGCTACGGATACGCCGTCGACGTAAAGCGTGCCGGTCGTCCCGTTCAACGTCACCGCGACGTGCTTCCATACGCCCGTCGGGAACGCCGCCGTCGTCGATATCCGCTGCTCCGCGCCGCTTCCGCCCGTCGTGATCGCGAAGCGGAGCCCCGCTCCGCCCGGCCTCGGGGTCAGGAACATGTTCGTCGTCGTTCCCGTGCCGAAATCGAAAATACGCGTCCAGTTCGACGTGTCGTTCACCTTGACCCAGGTTGCGATCGTGAAGTCGTTCAGCCCGCTGACGATGCCGCTCGGCAGGCTTCCGTAGCCGTTCGTGCCGTTGAAGGTCACGGCGTTCGCCGCATGGCCCGCAGCCCACGACGCGTCTCCGCTTAGCGTCGCCGTCCGGCCGTTGCCCGAAGCGTCGGCCGCCGCCGTGCCGCCCGTCTCGTCGAACAAGTAATGGGCGACCAGATCGGTCGGCGGCGTCGTGCCGTCCAGACCGATCGTGAACGTCTTCGATACCGGCGCGCTCATCTCGTCGTAATCCCGCAATTGCACCGTGAACGTATAGCTGTTCTGCGGCGCGTTGCTCGGGATCGTGCCGCTGATCGTCCCCGTGAACCGATCCAGCGCCAATCCCGGGGGCAGCGACCCGCTCGTCACGAGCCAATCGTAGAACGGCACGCCGCCGCTTGCCGTCAGCGTCTGCGAATACGGCGCGCCCTTCGCGCCGCCCGGAAGCGCTGTCGTCACGATTGCCGGCGCGAGGAACGGCGTCAGATTCTTGTTCAGCTTCCAGCCCGCGTTCTCCGCGATAAGCAGCGAAAGCTTCGTCAGCATCCATCTTTTCGGATGGAACAGATGGTTGCGCCCGCCGCTTTGGCCGCTGAGCCGATCCCAGTATTGCGGATCGGAATCCGGAATGTGGTAGCTGTTGTCGAGCGGCACCGCGCGGCCCTGATAAGCGATGACCTCGGCATCGTTGGCGCCGCCGCTGTTGACGTAGGCTCTCATTCCGCTCCAGTTGCTGTGATAGGCGACCGCATGCCCGAACTCGTGGGAGATCAGGCCGAGCACGTCCGTCTGGCAGTTCGAGGTGCACGAGGCGCCGGGCATTTGCGTCAAATAATAGTCTTCGTCGTTTAAGGAAGTAAAGGGGGTGAAGCCGGGATAGAAATGAAGAATCGTCGCGAGCGATCGCGGAATCGGTCCCGGTGCCTGGACGCCGTTTCGCTTGTGATAATTGCCGTTGGTCGCGGGGAACCCGGTCGAATAGGGCTCGTTGATTCCGCGCAGAAACACCCACATGCCGTTGTACGCGGCGTTGTTCGTCACCGAGATCGAATTTTGCCAGTTGTCCCCGGGCAGCGATATCCTTTCCGCGCCGACCGGCACCGTATCGTAAGGCGTCTCGTCGAAAAAGTAGAACCAGTCCTTGATTGCCTGCTCCGTCGCGGCTTTCACGCCGGGGTTGCCGAAGATGTCCGTAATCGTATCGAACCGGTAGTCGAATACGAGCGGCATCGACGGCTCGGCGTCGTCGTCCTGGTCGAGCACGCGAATCGGGATCGTCTGCGTGCTCGATGCGTTGTTGCTTTGCACCACCTGCAAAGTCAGCGTATAGTGCTCGATCTCGCCGTTGCCTCCGACCCGGTCGGGATGGATGGCCAGATAGAACTCCTGCGTCGACGAAGCGTTGGCGAACGTCAGCGTCTTCGCCGCGCCGGCCGCCGACATCGTGCTCGGCCTGTTCATCATGAGCCGCGAGGTGCCTTGCGTCGTCAAGTTGATGGTCACGGGGAATGCCGCATTGGTCGGCGGCTTGACCGTCAGCTTGACGAACGGATTGGCGAGGTATCCTTGCCAGTCTACCAGCTCGATGCCGTTGTCGTTCACCGTTCGGCCGAAAATATCGACGACTTCGGCATAGTTCGCCGCCGCATGCGCCGGCTTGGGCGGTCCGGATACGAACATGGCGGCTGCCAGCGCCATGATCAGAATGACGGACACGGCCGATCTGTACGAAATCGCCGACTTGCCGGGAATGCCTTGCGCTGCATGTTGTCTCATTACTTAAGCCTCCTCTTTTTTTGAAAGTTTTGCTCGCTCTCCCGCTGCCCGCTCTCCCTTCGCTACATGGAAACCACCCCCTTCGCAGAATGGCTCGCGTTATTATGCAAGCGCTTCCGGCGGCGGCGAGACGAAACCGCCTCCCCGCATAATCTTTGGCTTGCATGCCTGTCCCTTCCAAATTAACACGCGCCGAAGAACGCTGTCAGTCCGTCAAAACGATACAAATGGTAGATAAAACCGACTATTCTCGCAGATCGTGACGAAGGGTATTTCGTACAACTAATTCAGGTCCGACTCGTCCAATCCGATTCGATATTTGCATAACGGTTACTTCATAACAATTAGCGAAAGGAGTGTGGGGGCGTAGGGTAAGGTACGAAGTTGCGAAGGTACGAGGTTGCGAACGCATGGAGTGCGAGGGTATGAGAATACAAAACAAAAGCATAGAGTGCGAAGGTGCGAGGTTGCGGAAGGCGAGTGCGGAGTTACGGGGTTGCGGAAGCGCCGAGGAACAGCTTACGGGCGAAGGGCAAATTTCTCCGCCTATCGCCCGCCGCCATGCCTTGCACTGCCGCATCGCCTGCTTCAGGCCCGTTGGGCTCGCTTCTCCGTCGAACGTGACGATTACGGTAACAGCAATTCCAACAACGACACCATATGAGACTCGGAACCGGTTGATTGCCCGTTCGCCGTGATCCTGTAGAAGACATCCCCTTGTTCCTTATCGGATTTCCAGATGAGCTCCCGTTTGCCTTCCTTCATCAGAAGAAGGGCCTCCGATTGCCCGACCGGGATGTGACGCGAACCTTCGATCTCGCTCATGTCCGTATACATCGTATGCCACACGCTGCCCTCGTACATCGCAGCCGTATATTCGTTGCCCTCCAGGGCGAACTGTAAAGTGACGCCCTGCACCTGATGCTGATAAACGGGAACCTTTTCCGATACCGCTTCTCCGCCGTTCGCTTCGCTCTGACGGATTAACCGGTCGATATCCGGATGTCCGAGCAGATGATGGACGACTCCGCTCTTGAACAAGACGTTATCCGGAAGATCGCTCGGCAGATGAAAGGAATGCTGCGGAACTCGCCGTTTCAATTCCTCGTACTCGTAAATTTCAATCGGCTTCTCCTGCACCGATACGTGACGATCGGGGTTCCCCGCAGGGGAGTAAATCGCAATCGCTTCGCCCGGCTGTATGGATTGCAGGAAACGTTCGACAATTTCCTCCGGAAGAGAGTAGGCCCGGTTGTTGTCGTCATATCCTTTCAGAGAAAAGATAAGCTGCCCGTTTTGGTTATGCAGACCAATAAATGCGGCCGAAGCAAACCCCGACAAAATCATGATCAGGAGAGCAGCGGCCGTCAGCATCGTCGGTTTGCTCTTCCATGCTCGCGTACGACTTTTGTTGTCCGTCATCAACTGTTTCCTTACCCGCTCGCGAATATCGATTTCGGGAATACGAATGCTTTTGATTTGCCTTTCGAATGGCTCGTTAGTGCTCATAGGTGATCCCCCGTTTCATTTGATTCGGATGTTCGCGTTGCAGCTTCCTGCGCGTCCGCTCAAATTGTTTACGCAAATTAATCGCGGGAACGCCGACGATTTCGCTTATTTCTTCGTAACTCATCTCATGCAGCACTTTCAGGACGATCAATTCGCGTTGTTTCGGTTGCAGCGAGGCAAGCAACGAAAGGCCTTCCTCTTCGGCCGGCTCGACATTGCCGCTCCGCTCCGCCTCTTCATTCGCAGCTTTGGCCAGAAGCATGCGCCATCTGCTCCTTTTCTTAAGCCTGTTCAAGCAGAGGCGATGAGCGATCGTAAACAGCCAACCGGTAAAATTTCTGTTTTCCCTGTACTTGTGCAGATTCGCATAAGCCCGCACGAACACCTCCTGCACGGTATCTTCGGCGTCTTGCCGATTGCCGAGCATGGGAAAACAATAGCGGAACAATGGCTGCTGCATGCGCGCCACGATTTCGGAAAACGCCTCCAGGTCGCCTTTTTGCGCCGCATCCGCGAGTTCATGCAAGCTCTCATCCGTCATGCCTTGCTCCCTCCTTTCATGAAGAATAACAACGGATATCGCTCTCGATGTGACATAAGCATACAACACGATTTAGGGCCAGCGACTAACGCTCCCTTCTTCGCCGTCACCGAAGGAGGCCTTTCTATCGCGCTTAACGCCCTAGCCCATACGGGCAAAAGGATCCGTTATTCGGCTCCGGGTTGGCGGTTGCGGCTCGTCTTCATCGACGGCAAAAACCGGACGAGGAATTCCCCGTCCGGATCTTTACAACCTATCGTCAGCGGATGCGATGATCCTGCCCGCCGTCGGTTTCTCCGACCGCGTCGAACAGCTCCTCGTCCGCCCAGCCGTAGCAATAATAGAGCAAATCGTCGGCCTCGCTCGTTCGCGCCGCCTGAATCGCCAGCTTCAATTCGTCGGAGCTCAGGTTCCACATCTGCACGCCGCTGAAGATCGTGGTGCCGGGCGCGGACAGCTTCCGCGCCTTGTCGTTCTCGTTGCGGACGAATTCGATCGGGTAACCCTTCTGCCGAAACTCCGAATAGGACAACTCGTAATCCAGAGCAAAAAATTTCAGGAACGCCCGGAACGCCTCCTCCTGCTTCTCGGGCTTCCGCGCGAAGTAGTCGATAAAGCCCTGCACGTCCGCCCCGCCCCCCAGCTTATGGTACGGGAAGTGCTTCAGGGCGTCCGAAGACCGGGTAAGCCTCGCGTAATCCTGGCCCAGCAGCCAGGAATACGAAGGCGGCCACAGATCGAGCCAGAGACGAATCGACGGATCCAGAGCGGCGGTGGACGCGGCCAGCCTTTCCACGAAGCCCGATACGCTGTCTTGCCGGAACCGCACCCATTGGCGAATCCGTTCCGACTGCTCCATCAGATCGACCGCACTCATGAAGCTTTCCTCGCGAAGCAGCGCCGCGACCTGCTGCATCTCTTCGAGCAGCCGGATCGTCGCAATGCCTTCGGCTGCCATTTTGTCCACGCAGTTCGGACAGAAGCAGCTGAACAGGCCGGACGGCCTCACTTCCAGCCCCGCCCAGTCGGGATAGCGAATGCGGTCGATCAGATACGTCTTGTAGCCGTAACGCTTGGCGATCTCCGCCAGCATGGCCGACCACATCGGCACGACGTCGGGCCCGTTAGGGCACAGCCAGTGCTCGACTGGCCGTCCCCGGAAATCGACGACCCCGTTGTCGGCGATGTTGCCCTCGAAATGCCCGTTCAGCAGATTGACCCACGGAATCGTCCGGTAGTCCGTTCCTTCCACCGCTTCCTTCAGCTGGGCCAAAGGATCGGCGTCCCCCGACAGCATCGTCTCGTCCACGCGCTGGCGCAAGGCGGGGTACACCGATTCCGGGTTCGCCCGGACGTGGAGCGTTCCGTATCCTTGGACGAACTCCCGCACCGGATTGTGAGGAAGCCGGCCGCTCGGGTACGGGTTGCGTTCGAAAATGGTGTTCACCTCGGGGAACAGATAATCCACTTTCCCCATCCGGCCGATCCGCTGCAGAATGCGGCCGGGACCTTCGTCGGTAATGTCGTGCGGATGCAGATGAATGCCGGCCACGACTACGCCCCTCCCTACTTCTTGAATTGCTCGAACACGGATTCGGCCATGATCAGCTCGTCCAGCTTGACGGAATCCTTTTTGATCTCGCCCGACTCCTCATGATACTTCACCAAGTATTCGTAGCGCTTCTCCCAATTGGTCGAAGAGCCTTCATCGTAGAACAGGCTTTGGGCCTCTTCCGGAGACTTGGCGAAGATGACGTAGGACTCGATGAACGTCTTGACGTCCTCTCCCGTGCTCGTGCCGCCGTTCTGCAGATTCGACCATTCGGCCAAGTACGCGTAAGCGTCGTCCGGGTTGGACTTCATGTAATCCATCGTCTTGAACCATACCTTCTGCATGCTCTTGATCGTGTCCGGATTGGCGTCGGCGTATTTCTTCGTTGTCGCAAGCCCTGCGAGCATGACCGCTCCGGGTCCGATTTCCTCCCCGCTGATCAAAGCCGAATAGCCCTCGCTCTGCAGCTTCTCGCGCTGCGGCAGACCGCCCAGGTAGAAGTCCCCGGTGCCCGAGATGAACGCCGATACGCCGACGTCCGGCTCCATATCGATGAGCTTGACGTCCTTCATCGTCAATCCGGCGTTCAGCAGCGCCTGCTCCAGCACCATATAGAAAGCCGCGCCGGAGGTCGTTACGATGGACTTGCCTTCAAGCTGCTTGCCGGCTTCGATCGCCGCCTGCTTCGGATCGTTGGTCTCCTGCAGCAGCTCCTCGTACGTTTTGAAGCCGCCGTCTTTGTTCGCCATGATAGCGAAGCCTTTGAAAATGTTCAGGAAGCTGATCATGCGGAGGTTGCCGAACTGCGAAGCCAGCGTGATGGAGGGCGTGTCCGAAAAGCCGCCCATGTCGATCGAGCCGTTGACGAGCGCGGGAGCGACGTTGCCCTCTACCGGGAACATTCTGGAGATCAGCTTGATCCCTTCCTCCTCGAAGAAGCCCATCTTCTCGGCCAACGCCCAAGGCGCGTAGTCGTAATACGGCATCAGACCGAGCCGGACCTCCTTCAACTGCTTGTTGCCGCCGCCGTTGCCGGAGCATGCGGTCAATCCAAGAGCCATTACGACAAATGCCAGCAGCAAAACTCTACTTTTTTTCATTGCGACACTCTCCCCTTGTCAGTTGATATTGCTGTATTAGGAACTGCCGGCTGGCAGCAGGGCCAAGCCGAACGGCAGATATCCTTTCCTTTGCGCTCATTGATGCCTTTCGGTCCAGCGGGTCATGCGTCTCTCGACCTTGCGAACCGCTTGATCGACCAGCCAGGCCACGGCGCTGATCAGCACGATGCTGACGAGAATCATGTCGGTGCGCAAGTAGCGCTGGGCGATGATCATGTAGTAGCCGATGCCCTCCTGAGCGCCCATGAACTCCGCGGCGACGACGAGGCCGAACGAAGCGGCCGCGGCCACGCGGATCGAACCGACCAGCGACGGCACGATCGCCGGCAAAATCACGGTTCGGTAAATATAGAACCAGGAGGCTCCCAGCGTCCTCGCCGCGTTCGTGTAGATCTTCGGAACGTTCTTGACCGCTTCGACCGTATTGACGACGAGAATGACGAAGCAGCCGAAAATGACCAGCAAAATTTGCGGAACGGGACCGATGCCAAGCCATAAAATCAGCATCGGAATGACCGCCAGCGGGGGCACCGGACGCAAAATTTCGATAATCGGGTCCATCAGCGCCTGCACGTATTTGCTGGAAGCGATCAGCAGACCGACGACGATTCCGAGCGCCGAGCCGATGAAGAAGCCGGCGAATTGCCGCATTAACGTATAGCCCATATGCTTGGCCAAATCCTCGTAGGAGGTGGACAGCACCTCGTAAAGCTGCGCCGGTCCCGGGAGGAACAGCGGCTCCACGAACCCGCCGAGCGTCAGCAGCAGCCATAGGCCCAGAAGGAGCAAGATTGAGACGTAACCCAGCAGTTTAACCTTCATATCCCGCACCCCCTATCCCATAATTTTCCTAAGCTGATTGCGAATTTCATAGAACAGCTTCGACTCCCGCAGCTCCTGGGTTCTCGGCCTTTCGAACGGAAGCTCGATAATCTGCTTGATGCGTCCCGGACGGGGACTGAGCAGAACGATCCGGTCGGACAGAAACATCGCTTCCTCCAGATCATGAGTGACGAACACGACCGTTTTCTTTTTCTCCGACCAGATTCGCAGCAGCTCCGATTGCATCGCTTCTCTTGTCACGACGTCCAGTGCGCCGAACGGCTCGTCCATCAGCAGAATTTGCGGTTCTACCGCATAGGCGCGGCCGATGTCGATTCTTTTGCGCATGCCCCCGGACAATTCCCGGGGATAGGCGTCGCGAAACTTCTCCAGCTCGAGCAGCTTCAGCAGCTCGTCCGTCTTGTCCCGTCTCGTCTGCGCGTCGACTTTTTTGACCTTTAAGCCGTATTCGATATTTTCCCGTACCGTCAGCCAAGGGAAGGTCGCGTCCGACTGAAAGACGACCGCCCTGTCCGGGCCGGGCCCGGAAACCGGCCTTCCGTCGACGAGTATATCCCCCGAAGTATGCTGTCCAAGTCCCGCGATCATGCTCAGCAGCGTCGACTTCCCGCAGCCGGAAGTGCCGACGATGGAGACGAATTCCCCTTGCTTGACGGCAAAATCGATGTTCTGAAGCGCCACGACCTCGCCGGATATGCCGGAAAACACCTTGCTGAGCTGCTTGATTTCCAACGCCTGCACGGCGACTCCCCCTTTAGCCTTTCTAGACTAGCTTGATATCCTTCAAAAACCGGACGGTCGGCTGAACTTCCCCGAGAGCTAAAATCGCGATGCCGTACAGCGGGGCAAGCTCCTTCATCTCGGAAACGGTTACCCGGACTTGCGTTCTGGAGAAGGTGTGCTTGTTGATTTTCTCGTTCAGCAGCTCCAGATAATCGTCCGAGGAGTTCGAAAGCCCTCCCATGAGCAGCACCTTCTCCGGATTCACGACCGCGATCATATTCAAGATGGCGATAGCCAAATAATCGATATATTCCTCGACCAGGCGCCGGCTCTCCGGATCCCCCTCCCGGGCCGTGCGGAAAATTTCCTCGGCCGTAAGCGGCAGTCCGCCCTCGCGATCGACCGGCAGCTCCGCTCTCCGGCTCGCGAGGCCGGAGCCGGAGGCGAGAGATTCGAAGCACCCCTTGTTGCGCCACTCCCGGTACAGATGATCCTTCTCGAACATCATGTAGCCGATTTCACCCGCCGCGTTGCCGAAGCCGCGAATAATGTTGCCGTCCATCAGCAGGGCGGAACCGATTCCCGTACCCACCGCGACCAGAATCGCGCTTTGCACGTCCTGAAGCTGTCCTTTCCATACTTCTCCGATCAGCGCTGCCCGAACGTCGTTCTCCAGAACGGCCGGCACGCCCATCCGCTCCGATATTTGGGCGCTCAGCTCCAGGTTCTCCCATCCGGGCAAGTTCGGCGATCCCTCGACCACGATGCCCTTCTTGTAATCGACGATGCCCGGCGTCGAGATTCCGACGACCTGCAGCGCGGAAAGCTCTCTCCCGTGCTCGGCGATAAACCGCTTGATCGACGCGACGAGCAGCTCGATAAACTCCTCGTTGCTGTCCACCTGGTAGGTTGCGATTCTCTTCCGGGCCAGCAGCTCCGCATTGACGTCGAAGAGCGCAAGCCCGATTTTCGTGCCGCCGATGTCGACCCCTACCCCGAACCCGAGAGCGGCGTTGTACTTCAGCAATATCCCTTTGCGGCCTACGGAGGAGTTGTCCTCCCCTTCCTCGAAGATCGCCCCCTCCTGAATCAGGTCGTTCACAATATCGGATACGGTCGCCCTCGTAATATTCGTTCTTTTGGCGATTTGCGCGCGGGAAATCGGTCCTTCCTGCCGTACCACGTTCAGCACCAGCGACTTGTTCATCGCCCGAATCGTACTGGGCAAGCTTGATTTCATTAGTAACCTCTCCTTACGGGCAGTTCGAATTCTACTGCGACTCGAATGGATGACGCTTTCAAATCTATTTGTTTGTATTCTATACAAACAAATGAAATCTGTCAATTGTCGAACCTTCACGAAAATCGAAGCATGTTACAATCCCATGACGGGAGCAACTTTACAGCTTGTCATGCGTCCATTATTCGACAGGATCTTCGGATGTCCTGTCCTATCGACCGACAACAAGAGAGGTGCAGGAAAAAGAGAGATGAGAGAAACTGGAGCAGAGGCAAACCCAACCGTACCCCCCGACATTTACCCGGAGAGACCGCCCAGACGCAAACGCAGGGGCGCCGCCCTCTTCTTCGTCATATTGTGGCTCGCCCTGATCGCCGGGGGCGTCTACGGAACGAAATGGTATTCCGACCGCATCCAAAGGCAGGTCAGCATCGATCTGGAACGCCAGACGGCCGGGCAGATTGCGGCGATGCAGCAAGATTACGAAACCCGAATCGCCAAGCTGGAAACCGACTTTCAGGAGCAGATGACTCAGTTGGAGAGCAAGGTCGACACGCTGAACGAGCTGCTCACCTTTGCCAAGGACAACGCCGATACGAAAACCGACAACAGCAACAAGCTGTATACGCAGCTGGCGGAAGTGAAAAAGCAGCTTAACGAGCTGAAAAAGAGTCTGGATGTGCTGAAATGAACACCGCATCCATTCGCTCGATGAACCGGACGCTGCTCCTGGCGACCGCTCCTTTTCTCGGCCTGCTGGCTTGGCTGCTCGCCTCGAACGTCGAGCTTACGCTCTCCGAAGCGGCGTACCCGCCGCACTCCGCGCCATCGCCCGACCTGAGCGCCGGCTCCGTCCAGGTTCTGGACGGCCTGAACCAGGCGGAGGCTCTCGCGCAAGGAACGGGACAATCGATCCGCAAGCAGGTGGAGCTCTACAATAAGACGAACGCCAATATGAACGAGATTGCCGCCATCGCCTCGAAGCAGGCGGCCCGGCCTTATCAAATCTACGACAAGCGCATTACAAGCAAGCTGGGAAAGCCTTCAGCTACGATGAATTCGGACAAGCTGACAGCGCAGCTGTTCTACTTGAACACGCAAAATTTTCGCGCCTACGCTCTGAAAGTCAAGCTGAAGAAGGACGACGCCATGAAGCTCGTACTGGGCAAGGACGTGGAGGGCGGCTCGGAGACGACGCTGGAGGCGGTCAAGCGGTACAACGCCGCCATCGGGGTCAACGGCGGCGGCTTCGCGGACGGCGGCGGCAAGCGCTACCCGCTCAGCACGACGATCGTCGACGGCGAGTACGTGGGCGGATTCCAGCCGACTTACAAAGATCTGTTCTTCGTCGGCATAAGCGAAAGCAACAAGCTGATCGGAGGCAAATTTACGACGAAGTCGCAGCTCGACGCGAAAAACCCGAAATTCGGCGCCTCCTTCGTGCCGATTCTGCTGCAGAACGGACGAGCTGCGGAAATTCCGGCCAAGTGGCAGACAAGCCCCAAGCGGGCGCCCCGAACCGTCATCGCCAACTACAAGGACGACCAGCTGCTGTTCCTCGTCGTCGACGGCTATAACGAAAAAGGCAGCTCCGGCGCGACGCTGGCCGAGCTCCAGATTTTGCTGAAGCGCTTCGGCGCGATTAACGGCTACAACCTGGACGGCGGCGGCTCGAGCTCCCTCGTCTGGAACGGCCGCGTCATCAACAACCCGTCCGACGGGAAGCTTCGCAAGCTGCCGACGAACTTTTTGTTTTTTACCTGAGCGGCGGCAACGCCTTCGAATCCCCGGTACCAAGCATAAACGGTTTACGCCGTCCTTGGGATCGGCGGGATAACGTCTATGTCGGAGAGGTGATTCAGGCCGGACGGAACGATGCCGCCTTCCCCGCTAGCCGTCCTCTCCCGACCGGTACAGCAGCGCCGCGCCGATCGCGCCCGCTTCCTTGCCCAGAGTCGGGCCGACGAACCGTACGCCGGACGTCATCGAAGAGAGGCCGCGGTCGGCAATCGCTTCCTTCATCGGTTCCAGCAGCGGGGCGCCGATGCCCGCCGCGCCACCGCCAATGACGATGACCTCGGGGTTCATGACGTGGATGATGCTGACCATCCCGTTGCCGAGGGCAAATCCGGCTTCGCGCAGCACTCGCACGGCCAGCTCATCCCCTTCGGCGGCCGCCTGCGCCACATGGCGCGAGGTCAGCGCTTCTCCCCCGGCCTTGCCGAGCAGCGAAGCGGCCTTGTCCGGGAATTCCGCCGCCAGCTCGCCGGCTCTACGGGCGATCGCCGTTCCGGAAGCGTACAGCTCCAGGCAGCCGACGTTGCCGCATGCGCAGCGCGGGCCGTTCATGTCGACGGTGATATGGCCCAGCTCGCCGGCGCTGGAGTCGCGACCGCGAATCAGCCGCCCTCCGCTGACGATGCCGGCTCCGATGCCGGTCGAGACGGTCACGTAGACGCAGTTTTTCGTGCCTTTCCCCGCGCCGGCCGCCCATTCCCCGTACGCGGCCGCATTGGCGTCGTTCTCCAGATTAACGGGCACTCCGAACTCTCGCTCCAAACGCCGGCCGAGAGGGACGTCGTTCCAACCCAGATTCGCGGCGTATGCGACGACGCCCTCCCGGGCATTTAACGTGCCGGCCGTGGCGACCCCGATGCTGGCCAGCTTCCGGGAGGAAGACAGGCCGTCCCGAATCAGGCCGATCATTCGTCCGATAACGGCATCGGCGCCTTCCTGAGCCAAAGTAGCGGTCTCCGAGCGATAGAGGACGTCTCCCTGCTCGTTCAGCAGAACCGACAGAATTTTCGTGCCGCCCAGATCGATGCCGGCATAGACGTTGTCGTTCATAATCGATGACCTCCCGAATGATTCCATAGAGTTGAATGAAACATTTGCTCCAGCATTAACGTCGCCGAGCCGTACAAAGCTCCCTTTTCTCCGAAGGAGGAGGCGAGCAGCCGGTCCGGCGTAAAAGGGAGCGGCAGGGCCGTACGCATCAGCTCCGCGCGCAGCTTCGACGACACCTTCGGCGAACGGTTCGTCCAGCCTTCGATGACGACGACTTCCGGACTGATCAGCTGCACGACGCCCGCAATCGTCAGCCTCGCCGCTTCGACGGCCTGGTCGAAGATCGGGTCCAGCCACGCCTCTCCGGATTCGTACCTGGCCAACGCCTCGTCGAACGTGTCGGGCGGCGCCAGCCCTCGCTCCAAAGCGGCGGTTCGGCACTGGCTCAGCACGAAGGGACTGGCCAGGAGCGTCTCCACGCAGCCGCGCTGTCCGCAGTTGCACACCTGGCCATCCCGGCGGACGGAGAGGTGCCCGATCTCCCCGGCTCCGCCTCCGAAGCCGGCATGAATACGGGAATCGAGAACGATGCCGGCTCCAATCGCTTCGTTAATCGTCACATAGACGAGGCTGCCCCTCCCCTTGCCGGCTCCGGAATAATGCTCCGCGAACGCCGCCGCGTTGCAGTCGTTGACGATTCGGATCGGAACGTCTGGGAAAAAGGCCGAAACTTGCTTTCTTAGATTAAAATCGTTCAGCTTGAGCAGACTGGAATAAAGGACGCTCTCCGTCCTCTCGTCGATGATGCCCGGCGCGGCGATCCCGACGCCCATGACCGAGCCGGCGTTCAATTCTTGGACCTGGTTCGCGCAGTCGGCTAGAGCCTGATGGATCTGCTCGGCCATGGAATCGTTGCCGACGGCGATCCGCGATTCGAATTCCGCGACGCACTGTCCGTGCAAATTCAGCACCGCGCAGATCAACTGGCTGTTGCCGATCGAGATGCCGATCACGTACCCGCCGTCCTTGTTGATCTGCAGGGAGATCGCCTTGCGTCCCGCTCCGGCGGACGGCTTCGCGCCGATCTCCTCGACCAGGTCTTGCCCGATCAGCTCCTCGATCAGTGCGGATACGGTGGCCGAGCTCAGCTTCGTCGCTCTCGCCAGCTCGGCGCGGGTCAATCTGCCTTCGCGATGCAGCCAATTCAGAATCGAAGCCGTATTGATTTCCTTCATCAGCTTGAGATTGGCTTTCACGTGCACGCCGGAACTGCCTCCTCTCCGTCTTCGTTAACGAACTTCATCCGTCGACTTGGGATTCTAATCTCCAGTTTAGCATACTCCCCCAATTAATTCATTCACTAAACGAATAAATCGATTTTTGAATTTGCGGCCGATTTGACGTATACTCAAAATAGTAGATATTCCCATACGAATTGGAGGAGTTTATTCATGAGCCATACGACCGCCAAACATCTGCAGGACACGGTCACGCTGAACAACGGCGTCCGTATGCCGTGGTTCGGCCTGGGCGTTTTCAAGGTAAAGGAAGGCAGCGAGGTAATCGACTCCGTCAAAACCGCCATTCGGAGCGGTTACCGGAGCATCGATACGGCAGCGGTCTACAAGAACGAAGAGGGGGTCGGACAAGCCATTGCCGAAGCGATGCGCGAAAACTCGGTTCCGCGCGAGGAGTTGTTCGTCACCTCCAAAGTATGGAACTCCGATCAAGGTTATTCGTCGACGCTGGACGCTTTCGAGGTCAGCCTGAAGAAGCTGGGACTGGATTACTTGGACCTCTACCTCGTTCACTGGCCGGTTAAGGGAAAATACAAGGAAACGTGGAAGGCGCTCGAGCACCTCTACCAGTCGGGCAAGGTCCGCGCCATCGGGGTGAGCAACTTCCATATTCATCATCTGGAGGATGTGCTGGCCGAAGCGAAAGTCGTCCCGGCCGTCAATCAGGTGGAGCTTCATCCGTATTTGACTCAAGTCGAGCTTCGCGAATATAACCGTTCCAAGGGCATCCAGATCGAAGCGTGGTCTCCGCTGGCCCAAGGTCTGGTGCTGAAGGACCCGGTTATCGAGGCGCTCGCCGCCAAATACGGCAAGTCCGCCGCGCAGATCGTGCTGCGGTGGAATCTGCAGAGCGGCATCGTCACCATCCCCAAGTCGATTCAGCCGGAGCGGATTGCCGCCAATGCCGACGTGTTCGATTTCGAGCTGAGCGCCGAAGACGTCGCGTCGATCGACGCGCTGAACCGGAACCAGAGAGTCGGTTCGGATCCGGACAACTTTAGCTTCTAGGCTATGACGAAGGCTTTGCCCTCTTGCGTTCTTGCGTCGCGGGGGGCAAAGCCTTCTTTGGGGGGTCAAGCTCTATTTTTCCCGTAAAAAATATCGTCCATCTCCGCCTTTAGCTGCCTCGTAATCGCCTCTTGCTCTTCCGGACTCAGCTGCTCTTTGCCGTAACCGAACAAATAGTTGTTCAGATCGAACTCGCGCAGCCTGCACTTCGTATGAAAGATGTGTTCCTGGTAGACGTTCACGTCGATCATGTCGTACTGCCGCACAATTTCTTCGGGAATGTAGTTTTGGATCGAGTTAATGTCGTGGTCGATGAACAGCTTCTCCCCGTTAATGTCTCTGGTAAAGCCCCTGACGCGGTAATCGATCGTCATAATATCGGTATCGAACGAGCGAATGAGATAATTCAGCGCCTTGAGCGGGGAGATTTCGCCGCAAGTGGATACGTCGATATCGGCCCGGAACGTGCTAATTCCTTCGCTCGGATGGTATTCGGGATAAGTGTGAACCGTGACATGGCTTTTGTCCAACTGCATGACGACGTTGCCCGGCAGCGGCCCCGGCGACTCCTCGTAGGACGCTTCCGGCACTTCCACGACCGGCCCTTCCGATACGAGAAGCGTGACGCTGGCCCCCTGCGGCACGTAGTCCTGCTTCGCCGTATTCAGAACGTGCGCCCCGATCAAGCCGGAGACGGCGCTCAGAATGCTCGTCAGCCGATCCGAGTTGTACTGCTCGTCGATATAGGCAATGTACGCTTCCCGTTCTTCCTTCGTCTTCGTATAGCAAATGTCGTACATATTGAAGCTGAGCGTTTTCGTCAAATTGTTAAAACCGTGCAGCGTAATCCTGTTGTCCTCGGCTGTCGGCACAAGCATCCCCCCGTTCCTTTACAGGTTGCCCTTGATCCGTTACTCCGATTCGCTTTGAACCGACGGGGGTTGTTGTTGGGAAGCTCTTTTCTTGGCGATTCTCTTCTTGATCAGGAGAAAAATGACGATAAGCGGAATGGCAATCGCGGCGATATAGAGGGAAATATCCTTCACCATGCCTTCGGCAGCCCGGCCGTAGCTGTAGAATAACAAGCCAACGGCGTAGAACTTGACGGCGCGTCCTAACGCGGCGTAAAGAATCAGCCGCCACAGAGGGTAATTCAGGCACCCGGACAAGATCGTGAACACCTTGAACGGGATCGGGGTGAACGAGCCGATCATAATCGCGGCTTCTCCGTTCTTCTGAAACATCCGAGTCGCTCCGTCGACCCAAGATTTCTTCATAAGTTTATTCAGGACGGAATGGCCCAGCAGCTTCCCGATCATATAGCCTAACGGGGTTCCGAGCATACAGGCCGCATAGCCGGCCGTTGCCAGCCACAGCGCATTGGAAGGCTGCATCAAGCTCAGAGGCACTTGCAGAAAAAAGGCGGGAATCGGGAAAAAGATCGCGTCGGCGAAAGAGTGTATAAATAATCCCCAGATGCCAAACTGCATAAGTGTGTCAATCAAATTTTGAAACATAGCCGGCTCCTATCCGAACGATCTCTGGTTATTGGTCGATGCCCTGTCGATCCTCCTCATTAATACTATACCTATACTATTATATACTCAATTTGTTAAGGTCGAGTTTCAAATCCGACTATAGACTAGTTTTTTTTTCGTAAATAAGGTTTCCAGCCGGAATAGCCCTTTCTCGTCGATCGGAGCCGTGTTATCGTACTCGAGCAGGCTGCCTCCGGGAAGACGCCAGCTTGGCGTTCTCTTCGTCAGAGACCGGCTGAATTCAGTCCAGTTCTCCAGCTTCCAACGGTCCAGTTCCGTCGCCCGGGCTTCGATCCGCCGTCGGTAAACGGCCAAATCCGCCAAATAAACGACGACGACCTTCACTTCGACCTTCTCCGCGGCATCTCCGATTCTCGCCAGCTGCCCGCGAACCCAGTCCGGATCCTCCGCCTCTCGCGTGAACGGACCGACCACGTAGGCGTCATTGCCCAGCCCGACGTTCTCCAGCGCGGCGTCCATCGTGATCTGGTAGCCCAGATCCCGGCACAGCCGCTTGTACTCGGCGGAATCCCGGTCGTTCGGGTCGAGCCCCGCCAGCGTCATTATCGCCTCCGCCGCCGGACGAAGAAGGGTGTCCATGTCCAGCAGGACCGCTCGTCTTCTGGCTGCGAGCTTCTTCGCCAGCGTCGTCTTCCCCGATCCCGCCCCGCCGATAAAAAACACGAGTTTGGCCAATCTATTCGCTCCTCTCGCCGTATCTTGCTATGCGCGCCGTCACAACGAAGCCGGCGTCAGGAATCCCTGCGCCGTCTTCCTCCGTTTCGTCCGGCCTGGACTGCGCTCGCGTCTGCGCTACTGCCTGGCCGACCATTTGCGTCTCGCCCACTGAACGAGCAGTGTCAGCGCCATCAGAACCACGCCGAGCTCGATCGCATGATCCGCGACGTTCAAGATACCGCCGCCCGAGCGCACGATAAAGTCCGTCACCTGGCCGAACAGCAGACGATCGATGCCGTTGCCGACGGCGCCTCCGACAAGAAATCCGAGCGCGCAATCGACCGGAAGCCCTCTCGGCTCCTTTTTTCGATAAAGCAGCACGCCTGCCACGAACAGAACGGCGAGCGCTCCGAACAGTCTCCCGTAGCCCTGCAGCAGGCCTCCCGCCATTCCGCTATTTTCGTATCGGGTCCATTCTCTGCCCCACAGAATCAGCGTTTCGCCGACTTCCAGATGCATTCGAACCCAGACCTTGGTCAGTTGATCGGCGGCAGCGACGACAATGGCGATGAGGTAAAACGACATACTCCGACTTCTCCCCGCTCCCGGTTCGTCCGGTTTTCTCCATTATAGCCGATCTCCGTCGCGTCCGCGTCCCTTAGTCGTAATCGCCGTACGCCTGCTCGTTGGCCAAGCTTTGGATTTCCTCGGCGCCGATCGAGAGGTAGCGGTAGCCCTCCTCCGCATTTTTGCGCAGCGCCTTCGCCTTCATGAACTTCGGACTCCCTTCTCCCGCCTCGTCGTCGTAGACGAGCAGGATGCCGTCGGTCTTGCGAAGCAGCAGGTCGTCGCGCGCCTGGAACTGCCACGGTCCGCTATAGGGCTGCTTGCTGACGGAGCCGACATAATCCATCCGGCGGAGAATACCGCGATAATACTCCTGCTTGTCCTCTTTCCATTTCTCCTCTTGTCCGTCAAAGGCGGTCAGAATCGATATTTTCAACTGAGGATACCGCTCCCTCAGCTCGATGGCCGTCTCGCAAGCCCACAGATCGACGCCGTATTGACCGGGGGTCACGATCCATTCCAGCCCTTCCTCGATCAGAGGGATCAGCCTCGTCTCGATCGCCCGGCGGATATACGGAATTCCTTTGTGCTTCTGGTCGAAGATGCCCAGCTCGTGCGCCCGATACCCGGTAATTAGCAAGTTTTTCATCCGTTCTCCTTCGTCTATCGCTTCGTTGCCAACAGTGTACCAGAAATCTCTCCAGGGATCATCGAAAAAAAGATCGGATTCGTCCGGTTCGCGCCTGCTTGATCTATTGAGAGTTGACGCGCTCTGCGCAATAATGGGAGCAAGTCATGCTGACGGTAAAGGAGGATTCTCTTGCGCAAAGCCGTCGCAGGACGGAACTGATCAGGGGCATCTATCTGAATTTCGGAGCATTCTAACCAGAAGGAGCGTGCAACCGATGTTTCCATTTCGAGCGGCGCTTAACGCGTCCACCTTGTTCCCGTACGAGCTTGGCATCCGGGAGCAAATCCGAGTCGCGGCCGAGGCCGGCTACGACGGAATCGAAATCTGGGTCAAAGATCTGCAGCAGTACGTCGCGGACGGAGGCACCGCGGCCGAGCTGCGCGAGGAAGCCGCCGCCGAAGGCATCGAGATCGCGAATGCGATCTCGTTCATTCCCTGGGCCGACGAAGACGAGGACGTCCGTCTCCGCGCTGCGGCGCAGACCGACCAGGAGCTGGCGCTGCTGGCCGAGCTGGGCTGCCCTTCGTTCGCCGCGCCGCCGTTCGGCAACGTCGCCGCCGCCACCCTGGACCGCATCGCGGTCCGCTTCGGAGAGCTGGCCAAGCAGGCGAGCGGTTACGGCGTCACGCCGATCGCCGAGTTCTGGGGCAGGTCCCCCAAGCTGTCCCGCCTGAGCGAAGCGGTCTACGTTGCGATGCAAAGCCGCGTACCGGGCGCCGCGATTTTGCTCGATCCGTTCCATATGTATACGGGCGGCAGCGATCTCGCCGATCTTGACTTCCTCTCCGGATCGCGCATCGGCATCGTGCATGCCAACGATTATCCCGAGCTTCCTCCGCGGGAGACGATCGGAGACGAGCACCGTCTATTTCCCGGGGACGGAATCGCCCCCTCCGGCGAATTCGCGCGGCGTCTGCACCGGCTCGGCTACCAAGGCTTCCTGTCGCTGGAGCTGTTCCTGCCGGACGTCGGGGGCTCGTCCCCACTGGAGCTGGCCAGACACGGCCTGGACAAAATGAAGCGGGCCTACTCCATCTAGAAGCTCCCGCGCAGAGAGGCAGGGAAGAGCGGCTTGCCGGCCCGGCTTCGGACCTTTAAGCCGCTCCGCGCCGACGCTCGCGGCAACCCCTCGCCTCTCTTCGTTGCGCCGGACCCTCCCGATGAGAGTCGGGGCTCGCCGCCTGTTCGACTTAGTACAGATCGAACATATTGATCTCGTACCCCAGAGTCTTCATGTAATTGAACAGCTGCCCGCGATGATGCTGGGCGTGCGTGACGATCTCGATCAGCCATTTGGCCTGCGTCACGCCGTGATCCAGGTAGAACGGCTTCGTTTTTTTGCGCAGAAAATCCTCGTTCGACAAGCTCTCCATATACCGCTTCAAATCCGCCTGACCCGACGCCATCCATGCCGCAAGCTTGTCCGCATCGCCGCCGTCGGCCTCGATGCGGGCTTCGAGCTCCCGGACTTCCTCCTGGATCTTTTCCTGCAAAATCAGCAAATCCACGGCAGGCACTCCCGCCAGATGCTGTGCAAGCTCCAGCAAGCTTCTCATATTGGCCGCCGGTCTGTACGCCCAATGCTCGGCCTTGATTTTGCCGAACAGATTGGAGGAAGTTCTGACGATCAGTTCCAGCTCCTCGAACAGCAATTGCTTCATTTCTTTCAGTTCGCTCACGATCATCTCTCCTTTATTCTGTGGACAACGTCTGCTGCGTTGGTCCTGCTCCCTACTATAGCTTATAATAGTGACAGCCTCTGTCATCATCCTAGCCGGAAAAACAGGAGAATAACCGATGCCGAAATCGAAGCGTTTGATGGAACTCATGATGACCGTGAACCGAATGCGCAAATTTACGGTAAAAGAACTGGCCGCCGAGTTCGGCGTCTCTCCCAGAACGATTCTGAGAGATTTGCAGGAGCTTGGCGAGCTCGGCGTCCCCCTCTATTCCGAAGTCGGACCGCATGGCGGATACCAGGTGCTGAAGGAGAGAATCCTCCCGCCGATCGCTTTCAGCGAGGACGAGGCGGTCGCCATGTTTTTCGCCAGTCATGCGCTGCGCCACTATCTGTCGCTTCCATTCGAGGCCGAAGCTTCCTCGGCGCTTCAGAAATTTTACTTCTACATGCCGGGAGACGTCAGAGACCGCATCGACGAGATAAAAAACCGGGTCGACTTCCACGCCCACGACCGGCACCAGAAGATCGAAGGACTCAGCCTTCTGCTTGAGGCGTCCGTCCGGCAGCGGGTCGTGACGATTCGCTACGAGAGCGTGCGCGATGACTCGGAGCGAAGCATCCAGCCCGTCGGCATCTATGCGAGCAACGGCTTCTGGTACTGCGTCGCCTACTGCTTCCTGCGCAAGGGCTTCCGCCTGTTCCGCTGCGACCGGATGCTCTCGGTCGCCTTCGACGAGACCGGCATCGAGCCGCTCGACCACCGTCATATTCATCTGGGCAACTGGGAGAAGCTCTGCGGCGAAAAGCGGGGCGAGGTCCGGATGATCGCCGAGCTGAGCCGGGAAGGCGTATCGAGATGTCAGGGAGAACTGTGGCCGGTTCCGCACATCGAGGTGCGCAGCGACGGAAGCGGGCGTCTCGATCAGCGTGTCCCGGAAAGCGAGCTTTCGTACTTCGCCAAATTTTTTCTCGGCTTGGGCAGCGAAGCGACCGTGGAGCAGCCTCCCGAGCTTGTCGCGGGCATCCGCCGGCTGCTGGCCGAACTGACGGCCAAGTATGGCGCCATGTGACAGAGTCGGATAGCCGAGGTACAATGAAAGGGCAAGCTCATGATCCGCATACGGAGGGGACCGCCATGAAATTTATCAGCAATGAGAACATCACCGATCCGACGCTGAACTTGGCGCTGGAAGAATATATTTTGCGCTCGCTTCCCGATACGGACGACTATCTGCTGTTCTATATTAACGAGCCGTCGATCATCATCGGCAAAAACCAAAACACCGTGGAGGAAATCAACGCGGAATACGTGGAGCAAAACGGCATTCACGTCGTGCGTAGGCTTTCCGGCGGGGGAGCGGTCTATCACGATCTGGGCAATTTGAACTTCAGCTTTATTCGGAAGGACGACGGACAGTCGTTCCATAACTTCAGGAAGTTTACCGAGCCGGTCATTCGCGCTTTGCGCCGGATGGGCGTGGAGGCCGAGCTGACCGGGCGCAACGATCTGCAGGTCGGAGAACGTAAAATATCCGGCAACGCGCAGTTCTCGACGAAGGGAAAAATGTTCAGCCACGGCACGCTGCTGTTCGATTCGGAGATCGAGAACGTCGTGTCGGCGCTGAAGGCGAACGCCGAGAAGTACGTCTCCAAAGCGACCAAGTCGATCCGCAGCAGAGTCGCGAACATCTCCGAATTTCTTCGGGAGCCGATGACGATCGTGCAGTTCCGGGAGAGGCTGCTCGTCTCCCTGTTCGAGGGGGAGCGCGAAATTCCGCGCTACGAGCTGACCGAGCAGGATTGGGACAACGTGCGCAGGCTGGCGGAAGAGCGCTACCGCAGCTGGGAGTGGAATTACGGCCGCTCTCCGGCGTTTAACGTGCGCCAGACGAAACGGATCGAGGGAGCCGGCACATTCGACGTGCGGCTGCAGGTCGAGGACGGCGTCATCGCCGGCGCCGCGATCTACGGCGACTTCTTCGGCCGCGGCGACATCGCCGAGCTGGCCGCCAAGTTCGCCGGCACTCGCTACGAGGCGGCGGCCCTCGGCGCTCTGCTGGACGGCATCGACCTCCCCTTCTACCTGGGCCCCGTCACGAAGGAGCAATGGCTGGAGCTGATGCTGTAGACAGATGCCGGAGGGGGGAACTTCTCGCGAGCTGCCGGCCGGCGAGAAGCCCCCTTCTTTTTCGCCCTTTTTCGGCATTTCCCGGGAAATTTCGCTGTCAGAGAGGATTTCGAACCCGGACGTGGAATTATGCAATGATTCCACCGCCGCATCCGCATATCATCCTAGTCCGTTCAGGAGAGATCAGCCTTGTCTACCGTTAAATCTCGCTTTCAGCTGAAACTGACCCTCGCCCTTATCCTTTTTGCCATGCTGGTGTCGATCTTGCTGGCCACTTCGGATCATCTGCGCATGCGAGAGCAAGCGATCTCCGGCACCGAGAGACAAATCGAGCTTTACGAAACTTCGGCCCGGCTTGCACTGGATGCGGTCGACAAAGCTTATTATCTCTTCGGAGAAAACATCGCGGCAGGCATGCGGAAGGCTTCCGCCGATCTGATCAGCCTGTACGAGGCGAATCCGAATCTGGACGAATGGGACTTGGAGAGCTTGAAGCAGACGTACCGGCTCGACATTTATTGGATTGACGAAACGAACACGATCACGCACAGCAGCTATGCCCCCGATATCGGCCTGGACTTCGACGAATGCTGCGGCAAACTGGCCCGAATTCTCGACGAGAGACGGTCGGACGGAGGTTTTTTTCACGACGGCATCGATCTGGAGCAGAATTCCGGTCAGCTGAAAAAATACAGCTATCAAGCGACGAAAGACAAAAAGCACATGATCCAGCTCGGCTATTCCCTCGAAGATAACGAGATCCTTCGCGAATTCGACTTTTTCAAAACGATCGATCTTCTGATTGATTTAAACCCGTCGATCAACGATATCCAGGTGCTGAACATCGGCGGTCTTCCCCTCGGAGCCACCGCCACCGCCAGCGCCGAAACGCTCAGCGGGGAGCGAAGAGCGGCCTTCGATGCCGCCTTCTCCTCCGGACTGACGGCCGAATACCGGGGAAGCTGGAAGGGCGAATCTGCCGTATACCGGTATGTGCGGTACGAATCCCGGTACGACGAGGGCTCCACACGCATCAAGATGCTCGAAATCGTCTACAACGAGAAGGAGCTGGAACGCGTTCTCGGCGTGAACACAAGGGCGTTCCTCGTGCAATTGGCCATCATCCTCGTCGTGGCGGCCGGCTTGTCGTCGCTCATCGCCAGATGGGTCGCGCGGCCCATGTATCTCGCTTTCCACGACAGTCTGACCGACTTGAAGAACAGAGCCTCCTTCGAGGAAGATATTCGAAAGAGCCTGGACAACAACAACAACAACGGCACGGTAGGCTTGCTCATGATCGATCTGGACAACTTTAAGCTCGTGAACGACCGGCTCGGCCATGAAGCCGGAGACCGGCTGCTGCGCGGCGTCGCCGGCGAAATGCGCGGCGCTTGCGGCCCGGGCTCATCCGTGTACAGACTCGGAGGCGACGAATTCGTGATGCTCCTGCCTTCCACGACCCGGGACGAGGCCGAGCAGGCGGCAGAGCGCGTGCTGCGCTCGGTGCGCGTGGCCATCTCCTCCGAGGCGGACACCTATCGCAGCGAAATTACGGTGAGCATCGGCATCGCCTTCGCTCCGGAGCACGGAAGCGACCCTTACGAGCTGTGCAGGCATGCGGACGCCGCCCTGTACCAGTCGAAGGAAGTCGGCAAAAATACGTACCGCGTCTACCGGCCCGCCGCCGCTCCTCCGGACGCCGGATAAGCGCAGCCGCCCGGGTGCGGCGCATTTTATCCTTTATGAATCACCGAACAATAGGCCGTCCGCCGGCTCGGAGGTTCACTCCTGTCGGCGGACGGCCTATTCCTTTTACACCATCACTTTGCAAATATCGTTCGTAAACTCGACCGGATCGCTGATCGGCAAGCCTTCGATCAGAAGCGCCTGATTGTACAGCAGGCTCGTGTACAGGTTCAGCTTCTCCCTGTCCTTGTCGTGGGCGCCCTTGAGCGATTGGAACACCGCGTGATTGACGTTGATCTCCAGCACCTTCTCGGCCTTCACGCCCGGGCTGCTCGGCATGGCGTTCAGCACCTTCTCCATCTCGATCGTCAGATCGCCCTCGGTGCTCAAGCAGACCGGGTGGCTCTTCAGACGCTTGGACGCCCGGACGCTCTTCACCTTGTCGCCGAGAATTTCCTTCATCGCCTCGAACAGCTCCTTGCTCTCGTCCGTCTCGCTCTCCTTGTCCTTCTCGTCCGCTTCGATCCCCAGATCGCTGCTGGAGACCGATTTGAATTCTTTCTCCTTGTACTTGGCGATCACTTTGACGGCGAATTCGTCGATATCGTCGGTCAGGTACAGAATCTCGTAGCCCTTGTCGGCGACAAGCTCCGTCTGCGGCAGCTTCTCGATCCGCTCCTTCGATTCCCCCGTCGCGTAGTAGATAAACTTCTGCTCCTCCGGCATGCGCGACACGTATTCGTCCAGCGTGACCATTTTCTTCTCCTTGGAGGAGTAGAACAGCAGCAGATCCTGCAGCACTTCCTTGTTCATGCCGTAGTCGTTGTATACGCCGAACTTGAGCTGACGGCCGAAGCCTTCGTAGAACTTCTCGTACTTCTCGCGCTCGTCCTTCAGCAGGCTCTGCAGCTGGCTCTTGATCTTGCTTTGGATATTTTTTGCGATTTGCTTCAGCTGCCGGTCGTGCTGCAGCATCTCCCTCGAGATGTTCAGCGACAGATCCTCGGAATCGACCATTCCTTTTACGAAGCTGAAGTAATCCGGCAGCAGATCGGCGCACTTCTCCATAATGAGCACGCCGTTGGAGTACAGCTCAAGCCCTTTTTCGAATTCCTTCGTATAATAATCGAACGGCGTATTTTCCGGAATGTACAGAATCGCCTGGTAACGAACGGCGCCGTCGACGCTCAGATGGATGTGCTTCAACGGCTTATCCCAGCCGTAGCGCTTCTCGTTGTAGAAGTTTTCGTAGTCGGCGTCGGTCAGCTCGTTTTTGTTTTTGCGCCAGATCGGCACCATGCTGTTGACGATCTGCTCCTCGGTGTACTCCTCGAACTCCTTGTCGTCGCCCTCCTTCGGGCGGCTGCTCGTCACGTCCATCTTGATCGGATAGCGGATAAAGTCGGAATATTTCTTAATGATCGCCTTGAGCCGGTACGTCTCCAAAAACTCGTCGTACTGGTCTTCTTCCGTGTTCGGCTTGATTTTCAGCACGATCTCCGTGCCGACGTCCGCCTTCTCCGCCGGCTCGATCGTATAGCCGTCCGCGCCGGTCGACTCCCACCGGTAAGCTTCGTCGCTGCCCAGCGCCTTGCTCGTCACGGTCACCTGGTCCGCAACCATGAACGCCGAGTAGAAGCCGACGCCGAATTGGCCGATGATGTTGTGGCCTTCCTGCGCCTCGTTCTCCTTCTTGAACGCGAGCGAGCCGCTCTTGGCGATGATGCCGAGATTGTTCTCCAGTTCTTCCTTCGTCATGCCGATGCCCGTGTCGGTCACGGTCAAGGTGCGAGCCTCTTTGTCTGCGGCTATCTTAATGTAGTAATCTTCTTTATTGAAGGTGAGGTTCTCGTCGGTCAACGCCTTGTAATAGATTTTGTCCACGGCGTCGCTGGCGTTGGAGATGAGCTCTCTCAGGAAAATCTCCCGCTGCGTGTAGATGGAGTTGATCATCATCTCGAGCAAACGCTTGGATTCCGCTTTGAACTGTTTCTTGGCCATGAATGTGACTCCTTTCGGGATATGTAAATGAGCTGTCATTGGCGCAATCGTCTAACGATTAGCACTCACTTCGATCGAGTGCCAACACAGCTTTATTTTTACATTAACCCGAATTCATGTCAAGACGGCTTGTGCATAAGCTGAACCCAAAACCAAAGATACGTCGAAGGACGGACCTCGGAGACCGGCTGACGAAAATTGACAATTCATAGCCATTCAAGGATAATAAAAGCAATAAATGTCGGGGAAGCGCCTCACAAAGATCAACACAGGACGTGTTTCTTTGCTGAGGTGCTCTTTTTTAAGCGAAGCGGAGAGAGAAGGTGCAGACATGAAAAAGAAAACGTACGAAGAGGTCGTCAAAGAGTCGCCCGTTACTTACGAGTTATACGCCAATATGATCGACGACGGCAATCGCTACGAGATTTCCGACGGCGTATTGGAGCTGATGAGCCCTTCGCCGACCTTTACGCATCAATCTATCATCTATGAGCTGCAGTATAAGCTCAACTCCAGATGCCGGAGCGAATTCATTATCGTAGCTTCGCCCATCGACGTCATCTTGTCCGATACGGAGGTGCGGCAGCCGGATATCGTCCTGATCCGCCGCAGCCGGGTGTCGATCATCAGCAACCGGGGCATTAACGGCGCTCCGGATCTCGTCGTGGAAGTCACGTCCGAGCATTCGCGCAGACGGGACAAGGTACGCAAGCGCATCGTCTACGCCAAGTACGGCGTTTCCGAATACTGGATCGTAGACCTCTCCAACCTTACCTTGGAGCAGTACGTGTTGGACGGAGAACGCTACGAGCTGATCGAGGTCTATGCGGAAGACGATCCGATCAGCTCGAAGACCGTGCCGTGCGCTTCGTTCAGCATGAACGAGATCGTACAGAGCCTGCCTGTGCATCCGGACCAATTGGAGTAAGCCTTCGCCAGCGGCTGAGCGGCTTAGCTTACCGCGGCGCCCCGGTCGTTCCGCGAACGACCAGTCGGGGAATGATCTCGTCCTTGACGAGCTCTCCCGGATTTCTCGGGAGCTCGCGCAGCAAGATTTCGATCGCCCGTCTGCCGATCTGCGCCGTATTCTGGTTGATCGTCGTCAGATGCGGATACGTGTAGGCGCTAATTCGGAGATCGTCATATCCGATGATGCTCACGTCCCGGGGCACCTCGAGCCCCATATCCTGCGCCGCCTTCAGCGCCCCGAGCGCCTTCAGATCGCTCGTGACGAAAACTGCCGTCGGCGGCTCTCCGCCGCGTCCGAACAGCTTCTTGAAGCCTTGGTAGCCCATCTCCGCGTTTTCGAACGGTCCGTCCATGACGCATACGAGCTCCGGCTCGAACGGAATTTGAAGCTGCTGCAGCGCCAATCGGTAGCCCTGCAGCCGTAGAGAAAACTCCTGGTTCAGATCGACGACGGATTTCCCGGTCAAAATGATGCCCGTCCTTCTATGGCCGAGCGACAACAGATGCTGCGTGGCGAGGTAGCCTCCGGTCAAATTGTCCGCGACGACGTACGGAACGGACAGGTGCGGGTAATAAAACTGCACGGTCACGAGCCGTTTGCCTTCGTCCCTCCACGCTTCGATAGACTTCTGGTCAAAGTTGTGCGGAGGGGTCACCAGCACGTAGGCCGCGCCCGGCTTCTCCGGCAGACGGTACCGTTCGTCGACTGCCCACAGATAGAAGTCGATCCCGTTCTCTTCGCAGACCTCCCTCATCGCTTCCAGCATATCGCTCCAATAACGATGGTTAAGCGAATCTACGGACAAGTTATGGTAGACGAAAAAAATGTGCCGAACGGGCAGCGAGCCCATTTTCTCCTCTTCGGCCTCCGGGCCGCGGACGAACGTTCCCTTGCCGCGTACCCTGTAGACGTAGCCTTCGTTGACCAGCTCGGTCAGCGCTCTCCTGGACGTAATCTCGCTCGCGTTGTACTGCTTGGCGAGCTCCTGCTGATTCGGCAGCGGCCAGCCCTGCGGATATTTGCCGCTGCGGATTTTCGCCTTCAGATCGTCGATCATGACCTGATACATCGGGGCGCCTTTGTCCGTCATGCGGATCACCTCATCTTCCCCTCCGCTCTACAGCTTCAAGGCGCCCTGCGTCATGCCTTGAATGTAATATTTCATCCCGAAGGAGAAAATGGCCAGCAGCGGCAAGGACGCGATCGTATACGCCGCGAACCGCGTTCCCAGATCGGTAATGCCGAACTGCTTGGTGAAGATCGTAAGCCCGACCGCGATCACTTGAAGATTGCTGTCCCGGATCGTAAGCAGCGGCCAAATATAATCGTTGTACACGCCGACGGACTGCATGATGAACAGCGTCGCCAGAATCGGCACGGACAGCGGAAGGACGACCTGCATAAACACGCGTCTCTCCGTCGCCCCGTCGATGCGCGCCGCCTCGAACAGCTCGCTGGGCAGGCCGGACATGAACGTTCGGCACAGAAACGTTCCGAAAATCTGTCCTCCGGCGGCGCAAGCGACGATGATCGCCCACGGCGTATTCGTCAGTCCCATATTTTCGTAGAGAACGTAGGAAGGAATGAGCGTCAGAATGCCCGGAACCATCATCATCGCCAACATAAGCATAAACAGAAAATCCTTGCCCGGGAACGTCTTCTTCGCGAACAGATAACCGGACACCGAAGACAGCGCCATGACGAGAACGCTTCCGACGACGGCGTAGACGAGCGTGTTGACGATATAGCGCCAGATGCTGTGGAAGGCTTCGCCGTAATTACCCCACCTGGCCGGCGCGGGCAGCCCCCAGAAGTTGCCCAAAATTTGCGCGTTGCTTTTCAGGGAGCTGACAAGCATGAACAAGATCGGCACGAGCGTCAGAAAGACGAGCGCCGCGAGCAGCGCAATGACGACGAGCTGGCGGACATGATTGATTTTGAACAACCGCATGGTCTCGTCCCCCTTATTGATCTTCCGTTTTGATGAATTTCAGGTTGATGACCGTAATGACGAGTATGACCGCGAACATGCTCACGCCAAGCGCCGACGCGTAACCGAGCTCGTTGAACTTGGTCGCCGCATAGTACATCTGCAGCGCGGGAACGTAAGTCGAATCCATCGGCCCGCCGCCCGTCACGATGAGAATGCCGTTGAAGTCCTGGATGATGCCGATCAACCCGAGGATGATCAGGAACTTGAATTGGCCGGCCAGCAGCGGCAGATGTATCGAACGGATAATGCGCGGCAGCGTCGCGCCGTCGATCTTGGCCGATTCGATCATCTCCTCCGAGATCGAGAGCAGCCCCGAGTAGAAGACGAGCAGCTGCAAGATGCCGACGAACGGGAAGCCGATGAAAATGAGCGCCCACAACGCCGTATCCGGGTCGCCGAGCCATCCGTGCGCCCAGGAGCCAAGTCCGATCAGCTTCAGGAAATTGTTGAACAGCCCCAGATTGGGATCGTAAAAATTTTGCCATATGAGCAGCCCCGCGACGCCCGGAATGACCATCGACGCCGTGAACGCGGTACGGAATCCGTATTGCAGCCTCTTGCTGCGCAGATGATAGATCAGCTCCGCGACGATTAGCGGGGGAATTAGCGTTTTGATCAGTCCCGTCACGATGAGAATGGCCAGATTGCCGAGGCCCTTCGTGACGAACGGGTCGTGCACCATGCGCTTGAAGTTGTCCAAGCCGATGAAGGTCGTCCTTCCGCCAGGCTGCCAATCATACAGCGAGTGGAACAGGCCGGAAAACGCGGGAAAGTACAGAAACGTGAAAATTAAAATAAAGCTTGGCGCAAGCCCGACATAGATCCATTTCGAACGCCAGACCTCCCGGAAAATGCCCAGCTTGTTCCTTCTTCTCATCCAGCCGAGCGCAAAAGCGATCAGCGCGAGCGCGGCGAGCACGGACACTCCCCAAAGCACGGTTTTCATTCGGGCTTCGCTCTTCGACTTGGCGACCGCGCTTCCGACGTCGAAGGCGACGATGCGGCCGTCGTTCGTGCCGCCGTACAGCGTCTTGCCCTCCGGATCGAAGGCCACTGCGCGGCCGTTGCTGCCGCCTTTGGATTCCCACAGCTTCGTCCCGTCGGCGTCGAAAATATAGAAGTAACCCGACAGATCGGATGCGCCGATCGTCGTTCCGTCGGCGGAAAAAGCGACGTCCGTCACGTGATCCCGCGTTTTGGCGGCGCTCGTCGGCTGGCCCTGCGGGTCGTACAGCTCCACCTCGTTCAGCTTCGTTCCGATGGCGACGGCCCCGTCGTTGGAGACGTCCATCGCCTGAATCTGCCCTTTGGCCCCGATCTTTACGACAATGCCGCCTTCCCGGTTCAGCAGATGCGCGAACTGGTCCGACGAGCCGACGGTCGTCCATTCCCCGTTCTCCGATATTTTGACCGTCCGCATCGTCGTGCTGATCGGAACGGCGCCGATCTGTTCTCCGGTTTTCCCGTCGATGTACAGAAGGTCGCCGTTGCGCTGCACGACGGCGGCGATCAGAGAGCCGTCGTCCGAAGCGGACATGCTCTTCACCTGGCGCTTCAAATCCGCTTCCCACAGCAGCTTGCCGTCGCGATCGTAGGCGTAAAGCCGCCGGTCGTCCGAAGCGGACAGCAGCGTGCCGTCCTCCAGCAGCTCAACCGCGTTCACGACGTTGCCGGCAGGCGCTTCGAAAGCCAGCCCCCCTTCCGCGTCGAAGACGAGCGCTTTGGCGTCCCGGCTGCCGACGGCGATACGGCTCCCGTCCGGCGACGCGGAGATGGACGTCATATCCGCTCCGCTCTCGGCGGACCACCCTTCCTGCGCCGAAGCGCCGCCGGGGAACGTCCCCGCCAGGACGAACAACGCCAACGCCAGCCATGCGATTTTTCTCATGCTGCCTTTCTCCCCTTCCCGCGCATGCTCCCCTGTCGTCATTAAGCGTTCAACGGCACGGGCCGATAATCGGTCCGTGCCGTCGCGTCCGCTTATTGCCGTTCAGGCGGCCGTCTTTCCGGCGTGTCCAGATCGGACAGCTCCTTCTTCGCTTGCTTCAGAGCCGGCTCCAAGTATTTGTCGATATTGGCCTGCAGCTCCTTCAAATACGCCTCCGTCGTCAGCTTGCCGTCGAAGAAGCGCTGTACGCTGCCGACCCAATCCTGCACGGACGGCTGGTAGTCCATCAATCCGCGAGCCAATTGGTTGCCCGGACTCAGATACCCTTCGGTATTGCCGATCGGAGCGAAGTCCGCGAAAGCGGAAGCCATTTCCGGAGGAAGCGTAATGTCCTTCAGGGCGGGAGAGCCCGACAGAGAAGCGTCGTCGCTCTCCTGGATC
This sequence comes from Cohnella hongkongensis, assembly GCF_042654645.1. Lineage (NCBI taxonomy): Bacteria > Bacillati > Bacillota > Bacilli > Caryophanales > Paenibacillaceae > Cohnella > Cohnella hongkongensis. The sequence goes on from NZ_JBHSEP010000006.1 coordinate 70,773, forward strand.
GCCTTAACGTATACGCCGTAGCCTTCCGGGCTCGTCAAATACATCATGAAGTCCGCGTTCAGCTCGTTCTGCTCCGCCGACTTGTTCACGAAGCCGTAGAAGCCGATCGGGATTTGAATCGTTCTGGCCGGAGCCATCACTTCGGGCCCCTCCATTGAAGGCATATTGAAGAATCCGTATTCGAACGGTTTTACGCCGCCCTTGGCGCCGGTTTTCTCCTCGTCGGCGAAATCCTTCGGCAGCTGGAAATAGTGGCCCGGCGTTCCCATCAGCGTAGCGGCCTTGCCCGTCAGGAACAGATTGTACGCTTGCTCGGCCTTGACGCCGAAGAAGCCTTCCGGGACGTATTGGAACAAGCGCTTCAAATTGTCGGCATAGGCGATCCACTTCGGATTGCCTTCGACCTGGTAAGGCCCTTCTTTGTCGCGAATCGCTCTCAGATGACGCATTTCGTTTTTCGTGACGTTGCTGTTCGAATCGTTGTAGGGGTCGGTCAAATCGTACTGCCAGACGCTGTCGATCTCCGGCACATACGAGTAGTCCTGCTCCTGCGAGCGGATGACGTTGATGAAGTCGCGCAAATATTGGTCCGCATAGATTCTGACGAGCCACCCGGCCTCTCCGCTCCACATCGAGGTCGAGTCGCCGGCCAGCGCGAGCGGCGTGTAGCCCTCGGCTTTGATTTTCTCAAACGCGTCGATCAGTTCGTCGAACGTCTTCGGCGCTTCCGCGATGCCGACCTTCTCGAAAATCTCTTTGTTGTAAACCCATACGATCTGCACGGATTCGAAGTTGAGATTGGCCAGGAAGTCCTCGGAGCTGACGCCCTCGAGGTTGATGCCCATCGCCCCGAGATCGAGCGATTCCACCCAAGGCTTGCCCGTGTAAGGATTCATTTTATCGAAATAGGCGTAATAATCCATGAACTTGCGTTCGTTGACCAGAGCGGCGACCTCGTTGTTCACGACCATGTCCACTTCAGGGGTGCCCGCGGCGAATTGGGCCGTCAGCCATTCCTTGTAGCCTTCCATCGGCTTGTTGTCGACCGTCACCTTGACTCCCGGATTTTTGGCCATGTAGGCGTTCGCGACCGCGTTCCATACGAAGGAGGAAGCGTTGGGCAAGGAAATGTTGATCGTTCCCTTCAGATCCCGGGCCGCTTCGGAAGGACTTTCGGAAGCGGTTTCCGAAGCCGGCGCGCTGGAGCCTGGGGCCGTTCCGGACGGACTCGGTTCGGCGTTGTTTTTGCTGCAAGCCGCCAGCAGCGAGGACAGCATAAGTATACCAAGTAATAAAGCCAGCCCCTTCTTTTTGAACATGTCGATCTCACCCTCGTTTTCGTCTTTTTTAGTGAAGCGCCTTCCTGCTTGGAGTTATTGGGATCGTCAACTTCGGGCTTTTCCGTTCTCGACGTCGAACAACCCCCATCCTCAATCTTAAGTAAAGTATAATGTATTTAATTTCGTATACTTTACACTTAAAAGAATACTATATAATTCGCCTAATCGCAATATCTTTTTCCGTCCCGTCAGAGTTTAGGTCCGGCGATTCGGAAAATCACAAGAAGGGCTGTCGCCAACTTTCCGACAGCCCAACGCCAGGAGCGAGCTCCAGCTATTCGATTACTTGCCGCCGGCCGTTCCCGGAGCCGGTCCCGTGCTCCCTCTCTGCACCAGAGTGGGCACGATCTCGTCCTTCAGCAGCCGGTTTTCCCCGTCCTTCATTTCGTACAGCAAAATTTCCGCGGCTCTCTGTCCAAGCTTATACGTATTCTGATTCACGGTAGAAAGCGTCGGATACGTATACTCGCTTATCTTCACGTCATCGTAGCCCATAATGCTGATCTCCTGCGGCACCTGCATCCCGAGCTCCTTGGCGGCGCTCATCGCGCCGAACGCCTTGTAATCGCTCGTCGCGAAAATCGCCGTCGGAGGGTCCTTCAACGCCATCAGCCGGCGAAAGCCGTCGTTGCCCATGCCGACTCTTTCGTGATCGCCGCTCATGATGGCAACCAGCTCGGAGTCGAAAGGAATTTGCCGCTGGGACAGGGCCAGCCGGTAGCCCTGCAGACGCAGGGAAAACTCCTGGTTGATCTCCAGAATCGAATTGCCGGTCAGGATGACCCCGATGCGCCGATGTCCCAGAGACAGCAAATGCTGCGTCGCCAGATAACCGCCGGTCAAGTTGTCCACGATGACGTAAGGAATGCCCAGATGCGGATAATAGAAGTGAACGGTAACGATTCGCCTCTTCTCGCGCTGCCAGGCGGACAGGCGCGTTTGGTCGAAGGAGTCCATCGTCGTCAGCAGCACGATGCCCGCGTGCGGATCCTCCGGCAGCTCGTAGCCGCTGCCGATGTTCCACATGTGGAAAGCGACTCCGTTCTCCTCGCACGTTGACTTGATGCCCTCGAACATGTCGGTGAAAAACGGGTGATTAAAGTCCGAAACCTCATGATTCTGATACGCGAAAAAGATCGTGCGAATCGGCTTCGGGCCGTCGGGGACGACATTTTCCCGAATGAAGGTCCCTTTCCCGCGTATGCGGTATACGTATCCCTCCTGAACGAGATCGGACAGCGCCCTGCGCGACGTGATCTCGCTCGTGTTGTATTCTTTGGCCAGATCGATCTGCGTCGGGAGCGGATCGTGCGCCTTCAGCTCTCCCGTCTCGATCTTGCGTTTAATATCGTTCATAATGTATCGATACATCGGAGTCTTGTCCGATCTATCCATGTCCATGCGACTACACTCCTCCCGAATTGGGATTAGTATACTTTAGCGTCGCATTTTTCGCAAGGGATTGTCGAATCCATGGGAAATCGCGGAAGCGGCGCTCCCTACTCCCCCGCTGGGATCGTATAGCGATAGTTCAGCCTGCCCGCGGGCGCGACGTCCCCGTATTGGTAGAAATCCATCGGGTCGCCCTCGTTCTGCAGATGATCCGCCCATTTGAACGACAGCTCCAGCTTCCGATCCGACCTCCCCATGCCGAGCAGCTTTCGCGGAATGGCCAGGTGAAGCTCGTTGCCCTGCACCGCATAACCGATCTCTCCGACCGTTTCCCAGCTCCAGCCGCCCAAACTCCGCTCCAGCAGCGCCGCGGATTCGCCCGGTGTCCTCCGATTGACGACGAAGTGGTAGCCTTCCCAGCCGGCATCGCCGCTATCTTCGACGCGAAGGAACAGCATCATCCAAGTCGGGTCGGTATGAGGGGACAAGTCGGCCTCCGCCGCCGCGTAGAAAAACAGCGCGTCGTCCGTATGCGCCGCCTTGAACGACACAAGCGCGTTGCGGCCGGTTTCGTTCTCGTAATGAAGCTGTCCGTAGCCCGGATGGTTTCTCGGCTTCGTTTTGCCGGGAAAATCCCTGTACGTCGCGCCGACCCCGCTCCACGGCTCGAAATCGGGAACGATCGGAATCGGCCGCTCAAGGCGGCAGCTCCGTTTCTCGCCGTCCGACATTCCCTTGAACCGCCGGATGCAGCCGATCATCTGCATATAATAGTTGTCTCCGTATCCTCCCTTCATCGGCTCGATATCGCGGCTGAAATTGAGCGTCGCCTGATCGACGAACAGCACCGGTCTTTCCGGCGGCCCCTGCAGCCGCATCGCGATCCATTCGTTCCAGCCCGTCACGAACACGAGCTCCGGGTCCTCGGCCAGCGCGAACGCCCACTGTTCCTCGACGTTGGCGCCCCGGACGATCGCCTGCTCCGAGTCGGTCTCCCCCGGCCCCGCGCCTTCGTAATACCCCCTTCCCCAGTTGCCTCCGTAACCGTAAAAGGGAGTGTCGCTCATCGCCACGCTGGGGTGCTGGGCGACGGATACGCTGATCGTTTCCTTCGCTCCTTCGTCGTTGTAAAACACCCGCTGCGGCCGCTGGAACTCGATCCACGGAAATCCGTTCGTTTTCGCCGGCTCGTTGGGCCATTGATTCAGCCGGAACGTGAAGAACGCCCGATGCTCCTCTTCGCATTGCGAAGGATCGCCGATGATCAGCGGCTTGCCCTTCCAGCGGAACCACAGATGCGGATAGCGGCCCGGTCTGTACACGTCCTCGTAAATATCCGCCACGGTCCGCCCCGATTCCGTATTTGTATAGAAGGCGAATCGCGGAACCTTGAAGCCTTGCCCGGCAAGCTCGTCGAGCACGCGGAACAGCCGATCGTATACGTTCTTGTAAGCGATCGCGTTCGTCGTATCGAAGACGAGAAAATCGACGCCCGCCGCCGTCAGAAGCTGCGCGTGCTTGCGCAGCACCCATTCGTCGTCGTTCAAGTAGTAGCCGTACAGCGGCTCTCCCCAGAAGTGAAACGATCTCGGCGGTCCCCATGCGGGATGCTTCGGGTCTCGAACCGCTTCCGGCCACCGTTCGAGGATGCGCGTATTGTCGTTTGGCCCCTCCGTTCCGTGCTGTCCCAGCCAGAGAAAATAAAACAGTCCGACGAACCGATCCGCGCGATAAGGCCCGGCTTCCTCTCTGGTCGGCAGCTTCCGTCCCAGGGCGTCGATGCCCGAGCAGCCGTCAAATCCGAGCTCCCTGTTTTCCATACGGTTTCTCTCCTTTATATGGCGAATGCCGCATACCGTTCCGGATATGCGGCATTCCGCTGTCTATTCCAATACCTATTCCACGCCGATCCGGTCGAGCTGAAATTCAGGATTCCAGGCCATATCGCTGCCGACCGCCCGGAAGGAGATTTCTATGTCGGTGACCGACGATCGGCCCGTCCAGGCCGATAGGTCGGCGGAGACGCGGTTCCACCGATCCGCGCTCATGGCGGACGTATAGCTAAAGCTGTCCGGGCCGCTCCTCAACGTCACCCGGGTCTCGTAGGTTGCCCCCGGAACGCCGCCGTAGCTGTTGATGTCGTACGAGAATACGGAAGCCCCGCTCAAATCGAACGGCCGCTCGGGCGTCGTCTTCACCGTCTTCCAGGCCGAAGCCGCCGCGATCGCCGAACGAGCCGACAACGCTTGCCGCCCTTCGCTCGGCACGCCGGGTCCGTTCGGGAACGACTGCACGGCGGCGACGCTGGCCACGTTCTCGCCCGCGCCCCAGCCCTGCGCTCCGTCCTCAAAGTCGTAAAGGATGCCGTCTTCCGGCGTAACCGGGGACTTGCCTTTTAACGGGAAGACAAACGTCCGATCTTCCAGCTTAATCGTCAGTTCAGGCTCTATCCCGTCCGTCGGCATATATTCGGATACGTGCAGCGAGAAGGTTCGGCTTTCCCCGGTTCGAATGCCGCCCGGATGAATGTCCTTCCGGGAAAGCTTCAGCCCGGGCGTCGTTTGCAGAATCAACTTCTTGTTCAGCTTGTCGGAGCCGAAGTTCGTTACCGTCACGGAAAACTCCGCCCCCGTTTCAAGTGCCGGAGAGACGAGCTTCGCCTCTACCTCGACGTTCGGGAACTTCTTCTCCTCCTTGAACTTCTTGACGAATTTCGCCTCGTCGATGCGGATTTCCCCTTGCCAAGGCGCTCCTCCGACGGAACGCACCCAGATTTTGACGCCGTCTACCGACCGGATGCCCTTCCAGCCCTTGAGCGGCAGCGCCAAATCGTTCCAGCCCTTCGACAGATCCAGTCTCGCCGTGCCTTCCACGCGTTCGGAGCCGCTGTAGACGATAAACTTCGCATAGTACGCATGGTTCGGATCGGCGTCCGGCAATTGAAGCGCCGCCGTGAAATACGGCGTCTTCTTCGCGTCGATCGGCTGCTCGAACTTCTTCTGTACGCCCGCCCAATTCAGCCGGTAGTCGCTGTTCACCGTAGCCGCGAGGTAGCCGCCGCCGCGGAACGCGTCTCCCTGCTCGGAGCGGATCGCGCTCACCTCGTCCGAAGCCGCGAATCCGTCCGTCCCGGCTTCGAAGCCTCCTTCCGGCCCGGCTTGATCGGCGCTTGCGGCAAACTCGAGACCGCTCGCCAGCGGCAGGCTCCGATCGGCCAGCCGCGCGGGATCGAAGCCCGGAATCGCCTGCTCCCAGCTCAGGATGCCGATGATCGCCTTCGCGAAATTCGTAACCTCCAAGGAGCGCTCCGTGTCGATATACTTAAACACGTCGTAGATCGCCTTGTGCCGATCCGGCGTCACGATCGAGGTCGGCGTATGCGTCCACAGGCCCAGGTTCAGCCCGCCCTCTTCGCCGTGATCGACGTGACGATGCAGGATAAAGGCGTCGATGCCGTCCAGGAACTTGATAATATAGTACGCATAGGCGTAAGCCGCAGCCTGAACCTTCTGATCCTCCTCCGAGTTCGTCAGACTGTGGAAGCCCTGCTCCGACAGGATAATGCGGCGCATCTCTCCGCCGTACGTATAATCGGGCTGCTTCATGTAGTCGACGAGCACGTCCAGATTTTTGAACGTAATCCGCTCCGTGTCGAAGGAATCGGTCGCCGTCGCGTCGTTCCAGAACCGGGGATTGAACAGATTTTCCGGATACGGATGGAACGCCACGTGCCAGCCGAAGTCCCCCTCCGCGCGCGTCAATTGCGTCAGCCGGTCGACGATCGCCTTATTGTCGTATTTCCACATGGAGTCGGCGCCCAAATTTTCGTTCCAGAAATGGTCGAGAGAAATGTACGTTCTGGCGTTAGCGTAAGACGTCTTCACGATCGTATCGACGAGGCGGAGCGTCTGGGCGTATTCGCGAACGTACTCCTCCAGTCTTTTCGGTCCCATGTTGTTCCATACTTTGTTCTGGCCGACCTCGTTGCCCACGATGTAATTGACCGCGCGTCCGAATTGCTGATCCGGCCTGGAGTAGCGCTCGGCCAGAAATTTCGTCGCCGCTTTCACGTACTCGACGCCGATCGCGTTGGACGTGTTCAGCGCGTAGACGGTGCCGCCGGGCTCCGCGTCGGGATGAAGCAAATATTCGTTCGCGGATTCCGGGTCCTTCGTGTCGTACATAATGAGAATGAGAGAGACGATAATCCCGTTGTCGGACAAGCTCTTGATCTGACGGTCCATCTGCTCGATCCGATCCTTGCGGAAAAAGTAGGTCTTCCCCTCGACTTCGAACGGGATCGAATGATTCGGGTGATTGCCGGTCTTGTACATGAGCTCGTTGTAGGGGACGTTCAGCGCCGCGTGGCTGATGCCGAGCTCCTGCGCGTCCCCTGTCATCTGCACCTGCAGCCCTTTGATGCTCTCGGCCTCCGGGAACGGCTCGAGGTTCGCGGAGAGCGATTCCGCGTTTGCGACGTATTGCGGAGCCGAGAGGAGCGTATATTCGCCTTCGTCCGAACGGGCCGCCACCGCGAACTTGGAATACAGCCGGCTTCTCGTACCGTCGTTCAGGCCGGTCTCGAACCGGAACGACTCGGCGAGTTCCGTATCGGCTAGCGGCGTATGCGACGGCAGCGCCGTAAGCGGGTCTTCGTAGGTGGCCAATTCGAACAGGTAGAGCCGAGCGCCCGGGCGCGCCGCGACGAATTCGGGCTTGACGGTTCCCTCGATGGCGATCAGCCCGCCCTGTTCGATGCGCGCCTGCGCCGTTCCGTCGAACGGCTTCTCGAGAACGGGCATCGATTTGGGCGCGATCTGATCGATCGACAGCGTGCCGGAAGAGGACGGAACGCTTAGGCGAAACGCCGTTACCGTCCCGCTCCAATCCTCGCGGTCCGAGAAGTTGAAGTCGCGGGTGAACGTGCCCGCAGCCGGAATGTCGAACGTTTTCGCGCGCATATCGTCCCAATCGGTTCCGGCCGTTCTCCACTGTACGGTCAGCTGCTCCGCCCCCGTTCCGTTCGTCATCGTCACGGACAGCCCGTTCCGCTGCGCCGCGTCGATCGTCAGCGCCGGAGATTCGAGCGTTCCGGCCGTTCCTCCCAACGTATAGACGAGTTGGCCGCCCGCGGCTTGCAAGCTTCCTCCGGCAGCGGTGAAGCCTTCCGTGTCGCCCTCGATGTCGAAGCTGAGGTCGCGCGCGTTCGTCGCCGTAATGTAATCGATCTGGAACCGGCCGTCCCAGTAATCATACCCTGGCGCTCCCGGCGCGATGCCCTCCAGGTCGAAATTCTGCATGAAGGAGATTTCCAGCTTCGTGACCTGGCTTCTTCCGGCCCAGTCGCTCAGGTCGATGAAGATCGGTCTCCAGGAATCCGGCCGGATCATGGCGACGCTTTCATAACGATCGTCCCCGCTTAGCAGAGCGACCTTAAGCGCGTAATCGGCCGTCGCCTGCCAGCCCCAGCTGTTGGCGGCCAGCGCCAAGTACCGGTAACCGCTCAAATCCAGCGGCTGTTCGTAGTCCCGATAGATCGACCTCCACTCGTATACTTTGACCTGCTCCGGGACCTGCTCCAAAGCGCCCGCTCCTTCGAACGGCTGATTGGGGCCGTTCAGCAGACTGGTCACATAATGGACCGAGTCCGTATTCTGTCCGGCCTTCCACGCCTGCACCGACTCCTCGTCGTTAAAATCGTCCAGCACGATCGCGGGATACATGTCTTTGCCCGTCGACACGCGATCCGACTGTCGGAGCTCCGGTTCGTATTTGCCCGCCGAGACGGCGGCGGCCAGCAACGATTGAAGCAGCAACAGCACGGCCAGTACAGCGGATACGTTACGCACTCGCGGCATAAATAGCCTCCTCTACATCGTTAAAGGATGGTTTTCGCAACTAAGATACCAAATAAGTATTCTTTATTCAATATAAATTTGATTAAGTATACATAAATACGGCTTTGGAACTATTTTGCATACGGAAGCGCGGGTCGCGCGGGGGGGCAATGTTGTCAGGTTAAGCAAACGATCAACAAGCGGCCTTGCAGGAATCGTCCCAGTTGCCGGCGGAGCCCCGACAGTCATCGCGAACAAAGGCCAACTCGTGCCAATCCACGCCAACCTATGCCAGCTCGCGTCAACCACCACGTCAACCCCCGCCAGTCCAGACTAACCTACGCACTCCGCTAACCCCCGCCAGTCCAGGCCAACCCCCGCGAGCCCCCGCCAGCCCAGGCCAACACACGCCAACCCCCGCGAGCCCCCGCCAGCCCACTAACGTAACGGTTGCCAGCGCCGCTAATTGTGCCCTTTTCGCAGTACGGAGGTTTTAACGGTTGCGGCAGCGGCTATTTCAGCCGAAAACGCGCGTTTTCGCTCGATAACCCCAAAATAAGCGCGGTGGCAACCGTTAGCTTTTCCTTTCTTAAGAAAACGATCGATTAAGCGCCACTGCAACCGTTAGACGTTGCCGGCAGGTTGCGCGCCTTCGATCGCATACGACCGGTCGCATCCCATCGACCGTATGCCGTCGATCGCATACGACAACGGCTTAACCTGACAACATTGGGGGCAAGGCCAAGTTATGAACTTGGCGGCGGGCGATCGGAGCGGGCGGCGGAGGCGAGGACCGAGTTTGTGATCCGATAAGGATAGCGAACTTTATACTTGCTGAAACAACAGAAAGACGGCCGGGCTTGGCCGTCTTCTTTGACTCCGTTTGTTTATACGCGGCTGTAATCGGACCGGGGCGCTGTAAAGGTCCCGCTGATTACGGTGGAATCCCCGTCTTTAACCGTTGCGACGTTATGGAGCGATTCGTCCGCGGACCATCCGAGGCCGGCCGGCAGCCGCGCTTCGAAGGCGAACTCGCCGCCTTCCTTCTCGGACCAGGCGGCCTCGATGTCCCCGACAGGGGTCGGGATCGTTCCTTCGGCCCAAGTCAGTCCTCCCGCCGCGAACGGGCGAAGCTCCACGATGCCTTCTCCCAGCTTGGACGTATCGACGCCCAGCACTTCGCGCGACAGTAAATAGGTCGGCGAAGCCCCCCACCCGTGGGAGAAGCTGACGGGGATGGCGGCCTGCATGTAAGTGGGCGTGTGTCCTAGATAGGGACTGGGAACCGTGCATTCGGGCAGCGTAGGATCGAACGTCTCCCACCAGGTCGTCGCGCCCCGGTCGAGCATGGCTCCCCAGAAATAACGGATTTCTTTCAGCGCTTCCTCTCTGTACGAGTAGGCGAACAGCGTCTCCAGCACGATATGATAGAAGAACGCCCCCTTGATCGGAGGAAGCTTTCCCGGCAAGTAGAAGTCCTCGATAAAGCTTCTCGTTTCTTCCGGCTCCATGATTCCGCACCATGCCGCGACGAAATTCGTCTGCGCCGTCACGCTCGCGGACAGTCCGTCCGCGGACAGGCTGTCCGCGAACAGCGGGCTTTCCGGAAGCCGCAGCCTGCGCCTTATCGTGACCCGCAGCCGGGCGGCTTTGGCTTCCAGCGTCTGCGCGCGCTCCTCCTCTCCCATGCGGCGCGCGAGAAGAGCGGCGGTAAGCAGGAACTTATAGTAATAGCAGGAGATCGCCGCAACCTTGTCCTTGCGCTCGATATCGTCCGACCAATCGATAAAGCACCACCAGCCTTCGCGATCGGCATTGGCGAACAGCCCCTCTTCGTCCTCCTGCGCCCGGAACCATGCCTCCAGCCTGCCGACGGAAGGCCACAGTTCGGTCAGAAACCTCTCGTCCCCGCTGTAGTCGACGTACTCCTTCACGCCGAACAGCCAATGCGCGCAGAAATCCGGAAGCATAAAGGCGTTGCTCTCCGGACCGGTGCCCGGAATCGATCCGTCCTTGTTCTGGATGCGGGAGATTTGCAGCAGACATTTGCGAACGAGCGCCAAATCTCCGAACGTCTGATAGACAACTCTGGCCATCACGACTGCATCCGCCACCCACAAGGCCGCTTCGCGATGGGGACAATCCTCGAAATGATCCTGACTGTTGACGACGGTCGTATATTTGCCCACCTCCCAGATCCGGTTGAGCCTCTTGTCGCTGCTGGCGAAGCGGCCTTGCTCCTGATACGGGTAATGCACGGACCTCAGCCGCACCGAACGAACCTCGACTGGGGCCGGAGTGCCTTGCAGCGCCAGCTTCATGAACCGGAACGACCTCCTGCCGAAAGATCGAACGCGATTGCTCCCTTTTCTCAGAACGAACGTATCGGTAAGCTCCAGCTCGAGCCCTTCTCCGTAAAACAGATGGGCGACTCCCCCTTCCGGCGCCTCGATCTCCAGCTCGGGATACCCGACGACCTCCGTTCCGAAATCGTAAGTCGCATTCGGATACGAGCCCGGAGCGGAGGCGTCGATGAGGATCCCGCCGGAACGTTCCGCGCCTTCCAGCACGGAGCTCGCGTCGTCGATCGCTCCGAGATAAGCCTGCTCGCCGACCAGCCGGACCGGCTGCAGCCAGGTCTGCTTCAGATAAGGAATTTCCCTGGCCAGAAGCTTGGGCCAAGGCGATTCCGCGCTGTTCGCCTCCGCGACGATCGTCGCGTGCGCCCAATCCGAATCGTCGTACTCGGGCCGTTCCCAGCCGTCCTCCTGGTCGGCCAAATAAATCTCCCGGTACCCGCCCCACATGTGCATGCGGATCGAGTCCGGTCTCCATCTCGGAGACACGCGGCACTTCCACCCCGTCCCCGTAGCCGCCGCGCAGACGCTCGCGCCGCCTTCCGCGTCCGGTCCCAGATCGATCTGGCACAGCAAGCCCCCCGGGCCTTGTCTCTGGCCGGTGACGATAGGATCCGTTCCGAAATTGTAGGCCAGTATGGCCACGACATTACGGCCCGGCTTCAGCAGCCCGGCCATTTCGTAACTATCGTAATATTGAGAGCCGTTATCGCTCGGCGAAGGGCCTCTTCCGATCTCGGCGCCGTTAACGAACAGCACGTATTCCTGATTCGCCGTTACGCGAAGCACCGCCCTCTCGGAAGACTCCTCAAGCTTGAACGAGCCGCGGGCTTCAACGTATTGGTTGTTTCTCCTCAGCCCTTCGTCCACCCAGATCCAGCTTGCTTCCCACTTCTCCATCTCTCCCCAACCTCCGGTGTTCTCTGTCGCTGATTTTCGTTATTTAGTATACTTAATGATACTTCAATATACTTTTGATGTCTATATGTAAGGGGAAGAAATACGCTGCCGCTCCGGCCCGTTCTGTCGCTTCTGGCGTGCTCTCATACATAAACGGCTTGTCCCCGTCCTTAGAATCGGCGAAAAAAGTCCGCGGACCCAAGGTCCGCGGACTTCCTCGTTATCTTATCGATCGACGCTTACGCTGCCTCCCTCCGATACCGTTACGGTGCCCGACGCAGATTCGATGTCGCGGACCGCCCAATGATTCAACGGAACGTCCGGCCATGAAGACGTCAAGACGTCGGACGTCGGCCGCTCGAGCAGCCGGTTCAGCACCCGTACAGCTTCCGCGCGGGTCAAGCTGCGATCGGGACGGAACGTGCCGTCCGGATAACCTTGCAGAATACCGGCCTGCAGCGCTTTGCCGATGGCGCTTGCCGCCCAGTGTCCCTGCGCATCCGCCGGGACGTCGGCCAGTTGGTTGCTCGCTCCCGACGGAAGCCGTCTGGCTACGATGCTCGCCATTTCCGCACGGGTAACTGCGGCTTCCGGACGGAACAGCCCTTTGTTGTCGCCGAGCATCAGCCCGGCGCGCTGCATCGAAGCGATCGCTTCCGCCGCCCAATGCGCGGTTGTAACATCCTTATAGCCGGAAGTTGGTCCGACGGCCTCCGCACTGCCCCAACCGAGACGATGCAGAATCGTCGCGAACTCGGAACGCTTGATCGATTGGGCCGGGCGGAAGCTGCCGTCCGGATAACCGGCCAAATACGGCTTCAGCGTGATCTCCGCGGCGTCGACGCTGCCGATCCGCACGATGGCGAACGTGCTGAACTTCTCGACATCAAAGGCAATGCCTGCCATGCCTCTGTCATCACGGATTTCTCCTTGAACCAGCTTCTTCTCTCCATCGCTATGCTCAATGTACACCGCCAGGTCGGACGAACTTCGTCCGGCTGCCGCTTCGTCGGCCGGCAGTCTCAGTCCGTCGACCCGCAGCAGCAGCTCCGTTCTGTAGCCGGAATAATTGGTTTCGATCTTGACCGGGCGCCCGGCCACCGATACCGGACGGCCATTCGCCGCTTGCTGAACCGGTTCCGCTTTCAGCACGCGCGCGTCCACTTGTTCGCGCTCGCTCGACTTCACGATCGGAACGATCCGGAAGTAAGCTTCTCTGCCCTGTTCGCCAAGCCGCTTCAGCGTATCGGTCCGTAAATCGATGACTCCCTCCGGCAGCTCGATCTGCAGCGATAGATCGTGATCCGCAAGCAGCGTCAAGGCCGCTGCGCTTAGACGAACCTGCCGTTCGTCGGCCGGATCGTCCGGCAGATCGGTCACTTGAATGCGGGCAACGCTGTTCTCGCTCTTCCGAGCCTCCTCCAATATGGTTCTAGTCTTGTCTGCGTCCAGCCTCACCGTATCGATGACGCTGCCGTCGGTCTCGATCGTCCGGACGATCGGAATTTGCACGGTCCAGTCGCCCGTCCCTCCGGTCACGTTCGATTGACGCACGATCTCCGTCGGACCGGAGCCGGAGCTGACGCGGGTCACGTCGATGGAATACGTCTGCGATACTTTCTGATCCGGCGACTCGACCCGAATGTTAATCGTATTCTGTCCAAGCGCCAGGCCAGCCGTGAAGCTGCCGCCTCCCTGCAACGTTTTGCCCATGACGGTGACCGTCGCCTGCGGGTCGCCGGCAATTGCCGTAATCGCCACGCTGCTCTGGCTCACGGACTGCTTCGTGCCGTAGCTCAGCTTAAATGGCGTAAAGCTGCCGTCGATCCGGGCGCTCGCTTCCAGGGCGGACAGCAGCGGCGGCGCTTCGGGAGAGCCCTTCTGGCGCAGAACGTAAAGCGTATAGTCGCGCGTGCCCCCGTCCTGCGCGCTGACCTCAATCTGCGCGGTCAGGCTGTCGCCGTCGTACGGAAGCGCCGCCGCGCTGCCGGTCAGCAGTTGGCCGTTAACGCGAACGGCCGCGTCCGGGTGGGCGACCGGCAGCAGCGTAAAGACCGCCGTCTCCTCCGGTACGTACACTTGATAATCGGCAATCTCCGGAGCGAAGCTCGGCGTTACCGCTGCGCCGCTCGTCTGAATGCCAAGCTGCCGCAGTTCGGCGTCGCCGCTTCCTTCGCGCCATACGACAACCTGGTATGTGCGCGTTTGCGCGCCGTCGGACGACGTAACGATCACCGGAATCCGATTTTCGCCGACTTGCAGATCGATCTGCGAAGAGGCTTGACCGTTCTGTACCGCGTGGCCGCCGACCGTTATCGTCGATCCGGCTCGCAATGCGATTGGCGTCAACGTCACGCCTTCCACCGTATGACCCGCATAGACTTCATAAGTCTCTTCCGTTCCCGCAAAAGGAGCTGCCGCAATCGTGTCTCCGGCTTGCGACTTCAATGTCAAGTCGCTTAGCTGGGCTACGCTCGAACCGCCGCTGATCTGCAGCGTATAGAGCTTCTGCGATCCTCCGCCCGCAGGTTGAACCCGGATTTGCACCGTTCTCCCTGCGTCGGGGACGCTCACCTCGACATAACCGCCAGCCGGAAGGGGCTGTCCGTCGATCGTTACCGTCGACGTTCCGACCATCGGAGCCGAGAAGACGCGCACCCGGTTCGAATCGGCTTTCGCTTCATAGGAAAGCTTCCCAAACTGATAGGCGGCGTCCAACGTTGCGCCCCCCACCGTCAGCGCAGCGAGATCGCCAGGGAAATCTTCCCACGTTCCGTCGCTGTCCTTCAGTACCTCAAAGCCATACTCCGTTGTGTTGCCTGCCGCATCGGAAGCGACAATCGTCATCGGAATCCGATCCGCCCCGCCGCTCCAATCGAGCGGAGCGTAGTATACGAAGCGGCCATCGTCATCCAAAGGCACGGTCGTGCCGCTGATGACCAACCTGGCCCCGATGTCCGTCTGTCCGGCAAGCAGCAGCTTGCCGGCGCTGTCCACCGAGCCGTTGAGCGAGATCGGCGCGCCGGTATCGTCCTTGCCGGAAACGATCAGCAGCGGTCCCGTGCGATCGACGAACAGGCTGCGGGTTTCGAAGCTGCGGTCGCCGCGCTCGTTCACCGCCTCGATCAGCAATTTGTATTCCCGCTCTTCCAGCGTACCGACATTCAGCAGCGCGTTCAGGTCGAACGCGTGGACGCCTCCCGCAGGCAGCGGAGCGCTGCTGCCGAGCGGCTGCCCGTCAATCGTCAAGTTCACCGCTGTCGTCTGATCGGCTTCGACGTTCAGCAGAGCCTGACCGGCGGCCGTGTGGAACAGCACCCGGTCGCTGCCGTCATACGCTTGGACGGTCTCGGTTGTGACCGCATCCGGGCTGCCGCCGGCATCCAGAGACACGGCAAGCGCGGCCGGCTGCGGATTCGGCAGCGTCGCGGCGACGCTGGCGGACATCGGGCTTAGCGCGACCCGGCCGGCCGACTGGCCAATCGCCGATACCGCCACCGTATAGTCGGCGTTCGTGGGCAGTCCGGAAATGACCGCTTGCTGGGTTGCGCCCGCCTGCGGCTCGATCTCCATGACCGGCGTAACCGGCTGGCTTCCCGCTCCTTCTCCGATCCATACCCGATATTTGTCCGCCTGGCCGGATACGGACTTGAAGCTCAGCGATATTTCGCCATTGCCCGTCGACAGCAGCTCCAGCTGGGTCGGAGCGGCTAACGCATAGGCGGATTTGACCTCCACCGTGCTCTCCGCAACGCCGTAAGCGGGCGCTTCGCCTTCGCTCGTCGCCGAAGCCGACAAATAATAGGTCCCGGGCAGCACCTCATCCGGAATATCGATCAGGATCATGCCGGACGCCGGCAAAGCTTCGGCAAGCGCATCCCCGATGTAATCTTCCTTGCCGCCGGTCAGCATCAGCGCGACCTCCGTTCCGGGAGCGGCGTTAGCCGTCGACCACGTCGCGCGAATGCGGTTGTCCGCCACCGCAGCGACGGAGACCTGCACCTCAGGCACAGGAATCAGCTTCTGAATGTCTACCTCCGCCCGCGTGCCGTTCTGCACCAGCCATCTTCCGGCAGGCGCGTCCAGCAGCGAGACGTACAGCATATCCCGGCCGTCCTCGGCTGGGTATGGCGTAGCGACCTGCGTCTGCTCCAGCGGGTCGCCGCCGGCGGCGCCGTCCGGCACCCGATCCGCAGCCGGCTGCACATAGGCGTTGCCGTTCGGATCGGCGAAGTCCAGCGTATAGCGGGAGCCGTCCGGCTTCAGAATGACCGTGTCGGCGCTGCCGCCGCTGACGGACAGCATGTAGTCGCCCTTTTCCAACACGTCGAAATATTTCGAATATCGGCCTTCGTTCATCAGCGGCTTGATCGACTTGAACTTCCGGTTTAATTGATAGGCCAGAATGCTCGTAAAGCGGCTGCCGACCGCCTTCCACTGGCCTTTCAGCTCGACCCCGTCGATCCACACGGTCATTTTCCGCTGCGCTTCGTCGTAGATCGCATTCATACCGCTGGCGGTCGAGTCGGGCTGAAGCGCGTACAGATCGCCTGCCGGCGTATACAGCTTCGTATGCTCGTCCGCTCCGTAGATTTCCACGATCGCCTGTCCGCTGCTCCAGCTGTTCAGCTCGAACGTCGTCGGGTACGCCCCGCTCTGCACCCATTGCTGGAGCTGATCCGCTGTCGCCTGCTCCGGCACGCGGCTCAAATGCGCCTGAGGGCTTGTATGGGCGACGATCAGCCATGTTCCCGTTTCGGCTGCGTCCAGCAAAAGGTGCCGATGGCCGTCGGCATCCGTAAACGAGTTCCAGCCGGGCTCGCTCGACGACGTTTCCAGATGATAAGGTCTGCCGTCCGGTTTATAGAGAATCATCTCGGCAGGGGCCTCGTCCACCCGCAGCGCATGAAGGCCGCGCTCCTCCACCAGCAAGGAGGTCACCTGCCGTTCGGCGGTCTGCGTCCACACCTGGGCGAGCTGATCCAGCGTCAGCGAACGGTTCGCGAACAGCAGCTCGTGAACGCGAATCCGACTGTCGGCGCCGGCCGTAAGCTTCCATATGCCTTTGCGCAAGGAAACCCGCATAAACGTAAGATCCGATCCGGCATCGTAGACCGTCTCCGCCTTCGTCGCGCTTTCGACTTTCGGATTGTCGACGGCGGAAACCTTCAGCGACGCGGACCGCTGATCTCCCGTCAGCACGATCAGCGCCTCATAGGCGCGATCCGACCGGAACGCGGAAGACGTCTGCCCTGCGGCCGCGCTCTGTACGGCCATCGGCAGCGCCTGCTCGACGGAGGTCAGCTGGCCGTCCGCGATACGCGCCTTCGCGCTTCGTTCCGCAGCGTCCTCCGGCTGCACGATTCCGCTGACCGGCGTCATCTCGTACACCTTCTCCATCTTGCCGCTTGCCGCCGTCAAGTCGGCAACCGCGTTGAACCGGGCAAAGTCGAAGCTCTTCGCCCAATCGTCTCCGGCCGCAAGCCTGAAGTCCGGCAGCTCGCCCGGTTCGGCGGCGCCGATCAGCTCCTCCAGAATGTCGCCCAGCGGCGCGGTTTTTTCGAAGAAATCATCGATTTTATTATACAGGTTGCCGACGAAGTCCAGCCCCTTCTGCCACCAGGATTTCTTCGGCGGCTCGGCCTCGACCTCGAACAAAATCGTATTGTTGCTGAACGTATACGACACTCTCGCATGAATTCCGTTATGCTGGAGCATCCCGATTATCTGCTTGTCGTTGACGCTTAATACGACATCGCGAACCGTTGCGCCGCCGATGCGCGGAATGCCCTTCGGCACGTATACGGTCGCTTTCACAACGCCGTCGTATCCTTTTTTATTGAAGGAATACGCCGCGATTTTGCCTTTGATCGTATCGAAGGCATTGAGATCTCCCGACGCCAGGAAGCCCGGCTTCGAGAAGCCGCTGATCCCGGCGATCGCAGGGTTGACGACCGCCTGCAGGCTCATGTTCTTGACCGGCAGCCAGTAGTAGTATTCGATTCCCGTCGCGTCGAAGCCGTAAGGCGTCAACTGGACGGCGATCTCGTCGGTGCCGAGCAGGTTGAATTTGTAGTTGGCCGTCGGATGCTTCAGCTGAGGGACGAGAACGTCCGTCACCGAACCGGATACCGGGAGACGCTGCGGAAATTGCGTCTTGCCGGCCAGCTTGTCCACGGTGCCGTACAAGTAGTCGATCTGCAAGCCCGTGGAGCCTAGAGTCGACCTGTTGAACATGCTGAAGCCGATCTCGTCGAGCCGCCCTTGCTTCAGCTTCATACGCAGGTCGAAGTCGCCAGCCGTTCCCGTCAGCTTGCCCTTGCCCTTGACGTTAACCATAGGATAACGGCTGTCGATGACAAAGGAAGTGTCGCTTACGTCGATCGGACCGACCTTAAAGCTCCTGTCCAGACTGTAATTGCCGACCAGCTCGAACCGGCCGTAGCGATACTGCAGGTCGTCGACGGCAATCGATTGGGCGATTTTCTGATTTCCGACCGCAAAGCCGAGCTCCAGGGAGCCCGCCAGCTTCACGCCGTCCTTGGCGAACGTCATCTTGGCCGGTTTAAAAGGCATATCGATTCCCAAATAATCGGCGGCTTTTCCGCCGCTCGATGCGACGGAGAAATCGTCCGAAGTCAGCTCGAAGCTTCCGTCGAACAACGTGTACGACGCGTTCGCCCCTTCGCCTCCCGTATTGACGTACAGGCGCCCTTCTCCGGTTATGACGGCCTGCGCCGAATTGCTCTTGTCCACCACAAGGCGGCTGCCCTTGAACATAACGGTATTGTTAATTGTAACGACCTCGGAAACGTCGTTAAGCTCGTATACGTTCGGCGCCTGCGGAGTTTCGGTGAACGGCCCTTGCAGCCTCAGCGCGCCAAGCTCGTTGGCCGAGGATGTGCTCGGCACGTCCACCCACGCGAAATCGCGCGGCTTGTAGAAGTCCGTCGCAATCAACTGCAGTCCTTCCGGGAACGTATATTTTTCGGACGTATCTTTATTAATTTCTTTATTATAGAAATCATGTTCTAGCACGACGTCATATTTCCCCGGCGGCAAATCCTCGGCCCAGGTCAACTCCAGTTGACGGCCGTTCAAAATACTATAATCCAGCGGATGCTTGGCAGCGCCGTTCTTCAGATGAAAATGAATTTCATTCAGCGGCTTGCGCAGCAAATTGGTCATGCCTTCGCCGACGGCAACGATCCGTTTCCTATCCTTCACATGGACGTAAGTCGCGCCGACGCGATCGAAACGAACCTCCGGCGGCAGTATGTACGGATCGTCCTTCAGCTCGAACGGCTTGACCTCGGTATAGCTCGTGCCTATTTCATTAACGGCAAAGCCCCGAGCCTCGTATTTGCGGTGCCATTCGAGCCCGGTCAGGATGACGGTGAACGAGCCGGTCCCTTGAGGATTCGTTTCCGTGTAGGGGACGGAAATCCATTCCTCCTCGCTGCCTTCCTCCGTATACGGCCGATACTCCACCCCTCTCGAGCTGATCGGTCTGCCGCCTGTAGATTGAATTTCCGTAATGATGCTGACGGTATCGTTAATATGTTCCGGATCGAAATTAAGAATCGGAACATCGACCATCTCGATGACCGGAGCGGACGGCGGCGTGTAGCCGAACGCCCACGTTTCGTTCATCAGGCCGGGAGGCACCGTATGATCCAGCGGCGACTCTCCCTGCGGCATCTGCGATTGATGCTTTTTGTAAACATTCACATAATCGCGATGCCCGCCGAAAACGATAAATTGCGTGCCGTCGAAAGCCATGCTTGCGCCCGTAATGGGAAAAGGCGTGATGTTCGGCCATAGCTGAAGCTGGCCGGGGTAACCGACGTCATCCATAAACGCCCCGTTCGACGCTCCAAACTGCGGATATTCCTCCCACCTGCCGTTGTTCCATCCATAGGCCAAGCCTGTCCTCGGAAACGGATACATGGAGGACGGCATTTTCAGATCCACTTCCACACTGTTCGTCGTCGCATGGATGTAGTCGCGCGCTCCGCTGAAAAAGACGGTTCTCCTGCCGTCGTAAGCCATCGCATGGTCCCAACGGCCAAAGGGCAGAGGCCCCGGCGTCGAGCTCCAGGTTTGCGTATCGGCATTCCAAATCCACAAATCCGGCGAGCTGTCTTTAATCGTATGACCGCTCTCCGTTTTGGTTCCCGTAATCCCTCCGTACAAGACGGCTGTCTGACCGTTAAAGCTCATCTGGCCGTTATAGGCGCCGGGCGGAGAGTCGCCCGGATCCGCCGGGGTCACGTTCGCCCAGGACGCTCCGTCCCACAGCCAGGTTTCGCGATTCGGCACCTTGGTCGAACCGCTAAGCGTGTATCCGCCGAATAAAATCAAATTCCGGCCGTCCGAGGCCATCTGCGCGCCGGCCCGCGGCGACGGAGACTGCGGCAGTCCGGCGACTTGCGTCCAGACGCTGCCGTTCCATTTCCACGTATCGCCGAGCAAGCCGGATTGCCCTTGCCCGCCGAAGAGGATAACGCTGTTGCTGACGGGATCGAAAGCCATTGCCGCCTGCTTGCGTTTGCCCGGCAGGACAGCCAGGTCGACCTCTTCCCAGGAATTGATGTCGCTCCCGGTCCATATCCAAGTATCGTTCAGCAGGCCGCTGTTCCCCTCGCCCCCGAACAATACGATATTTTTGAATGTCTCGTCATAGACCATGGCCGCGAATTGTCTCGCAGGCGGATTAAATACGCCCCCGGTCCGTTCCCAAGCGTAGTCGATCAAATGGTCGTTTCCATAGGTGGCGGACGTCACGCTAGGTCCGTAAGTGCTGAGCGTCACGCTGGTCGTCTCGTCAGGCTGCCATGGTCCGCGATCCGGCTCCTCGGCATAAGCGGCGATTCCTCCCCCGCCCAGGGGAACGCTTTGCAGCAGAAGCGCCAAAATTAATAGTCCGGCCAATCTCGAACTCCAACGTTTGCGTATCAAATCTTTTCCTCCATTCGTTTGACTGAACCAGGCTAGCTGACCCCTAATTGGATAAATCGACCTCATTCTACTTCATTGGCTATCAACAAATCATAAACAAATGCGGAATAGCGTTCGAGAAGCGGAACAGATTGTCGAATCTCCGTACAGAATCTGGTATGATTAGGAGACCTATGTTTTAGGCACCCCACTAGCAAATGAGAGGTACAACCATGACGCTCAAAACCAAATTTCTGATTTTAACGCTCGTGCTGGCGCTCGGAACGACAGCGATCGGCCTGCTGACGATCCGCTGGTACAACGGCTATTTCCCGTCTCTGCATCGGGCGGCGCCCGCCCTCGTGCAGGCGATCGCGCTGGACAAGTCTCCTTCGCTCTATTACGGGCTGAAGCCGACCCCGACGAGCCCGAACGGCGTTTATTACCGAGATCGCGTACTCGTGCTTATGTATCACGACGTCAGCCCGGAGCCGCAGGACAGCAAATCGCTCAGCGTCGCCAACTTCGAGAAGCAGCTGCAGCTTATGCAGGCCAACAACTTCAAGTGGATCACGATGGACGAATACAGAGATTTCATCCTTCATTCCGCTCCCGTGCCGGACAACGCCGTGCTGCTGACCTTCGACGACGGCTACGAATCGCTGTACAGCCATGCATACCCGCTGATGAAGCAATACGAAGCTCCGTCGGCCGCCTTCCTGATTGCAGGCAAAGTCGGGGACAGGAAGGGCGCTTTCCCGAAAGCGACTTGGGAGCAGGTCAAGGAAATGCAGCAGGGAGGAATCGATTTTTTCAGCCATACCTACGATTCCCATCGCTATATGCCGACCGCTCCGGACAACGAAGAGCTGAAGCCGGTGCTGGCGAAGCCGAGGTATTTGAAAAAGGAAAACCGGCTGGAAACCGAAGAGGAATACGAGAAGAGAGTTTACGAGGATTTGCGGCAGGCCAACGAGATTTTGCAGCGGGAGCTGGGCCGGACGAATTACGCTCTCGCCTTCCCGTACGGCGCGTTTTCCGAAACGGTGCTCGACGTCTGCAAGCGGCTCGGCATCGACGTCACCTTCACGGTGCGGCCCGGGCTTAACGCCGCGGGCCAGACGAACGGGTACCGGCTGAACGCGGGAGGCGCGGACAACGATCCGGATCTGCAGATCGAGCTGATGAAGAAGGCGGAGAAGCGGCTGGACGGCACGTTCTCTCCGTTCCTGTCCCCGGCCGAGCGGAAATCCGTGTTCCTGATTTCCGCGGCTGCCTGGCTGCTCGTCGGCCTTCTCTGGGTATGGACGGGGTGGAGGCTGCTCCAAGGACGCAAACGCAGCGCCGGCTTGTAGCAAAAGCAAAGGCATGGATCTCCCGATGCGCATCCGCGCTCTTGACTGGAGAGATCCATGCCTTTTTTACCGTTATTGTCCCTTGGCCCCGCGAGAACCGAGCCTGCCGTAATGCCGGGTGCGGAAATCGTCTATTTTCCCGCTCCAGTCCAGCCCGAAAGCGAAATCGTAATCGTTGCCTTCCGTATCGACGTGAACCTCCATATCGAAGGCCATATCTTCCGCCTGATCTTCTACGGTGCGCATATTGGCAGGCAGCTGCATCGGCAACAGTCCGGACGGCTCGGTTGCCCCGGTCAGAATGTCCATGATCGCCTGATCCTGAACGCCGAAGTGGACCAGAATTGCGTCGGCTGCGGGCTCAAATTCATGACAAACGGTCGGCTTCGCCAAGTGAAGCAGCACGATAACGGGCTTGCCGCCCATTGCGGCCCGCGCGTCCAGCACCATGTCCAAGTCGGCGCTGTTCTGCGCTTCAACCGTCTTGCCGCGATAGGAACGATTGCCCGAGTCCGGGTCCCTCGAATCCCCGGCGATGCTTCGCTCACGGGCGTGATTGGCGGTATACGGCCTGTACTGAAGACTGATCGGCACATACCCGTTTCCTCCCGCGGCCGCATCCTCCGGACTGTATCCGCTCCCCGAATCGGCTCCGCGGATGGCGACGAGAGCGAAGTCGGCGTCTTCCGGCGCAGCGGCAAGCTCGAAATATTTGGCCGCGACGTCCAGACTGACCGGATATTCCGTCCGCTCCGGGTACGGCGCGCCGAACCAGTCGACGCCTGCCGGCGTATACCTCTGAGGAATATAGACCTTGCTCCGCTTGGGAAGAGGCAGCGTTCCGTTCCGGTTCTTCAGAAGAACGACCGATTTCAACTGCGCCCTGTAGCCTTCCGTGACGAAATCCGCGCTGCCGACGATTCGAGCGCTCTCCCCGGGACGGAGATACGGGTTCTCGAACAGGCCGACACGAAAGAGGTTCGTCAGCAGTCGAACGGCCGAACGCTCGAAGCGCGCCCGCATGAACGCTTCGCCGTGCTTCTCCGTTCCGATCCGGTACGCTTCGAGAATCGGAGCGATCTCGCTGTTGCCGCCGAATTGATCGACGCCCGCCATTAAAATCTTGTAATGCCTCTCCGCGACGGTGAATCCTTCTTCGACCCCCCAGCAGCGTCCGCCAGGGAACAATCGCTCTATCCGAAGCGGCTCGTCGTCCGTAATTCCCCAATCCGTGCAGACGACGCCGTCGTATCCGTGCTTCTCCCGCAGCAAATCGTGGATGAGCCAGGAGCTATAAGCGTTGCCGACGTTCTCTCCGTTAACGCGGTCCTGGCCGTATGAAATCGTGTAGTAGGGCATAACCGCGGACGCCTGCCCGGTTCCGCCCTTCAGATCGAACGCTCCTTCCGTAAACGGAAGGAGGTGCTCCTCGAAGCTGCCTCCGGGGTAGACGGCATATTTGCCGTAGCCGAAATGGGCGTCGCGTCCGCCTTCGCCGGAGCCTCCTCCCGGCCAATGCTTCACCATCGCGTTGACGCTATCCCAGCCCCAGCCGCCGCGGATCTCCCGATCTCCCTTGGAGGTCTGGAACCCGTCGATATAGGCGCGGGCCATGTCTGCGGACAGGCGGGGATCTTCGCCGAACGTCCCGCTGAACCGGCTCCAGCGCGGGTCGGTGGCGATATCGACCTGGGGCGACAGAGCGGTCGCGATTCCCAGCGCGCGGTATTCGCGCGACGCGATCTCGCCGAACCGCTCCGCGACGGACGGATCGAACGTGGCGGCAAGACCGAGCGCTTCCGGCCACATCGAGATGGCTCCGCCGGAGCCGGCGTTGTACTCCGAGCTCGAAACGGTGCCGTGACGCGGATCGGAGCTGATATTGACCGGGATGCCGAACGGCAAAGCCTCGGCCAACCGTTGCAGGCGATTGTTCCATTCGGCTGCCGCTTGGGGGCTGGACACCGACATCACCAGCACGTGCCGGATATGGTCGTTCTCCAGAAAAGCGCGCTGCTGATCCGTCAGCTCCCCGTCTTCGGCGCCGCTTTGATCGTAAGGCAAACCGCCGTAGGTCGCCGGCAGAAACCCGAAAGTCGCCGGGACGGCTTGATGGGGGCTGTACAGCATCAGGCCCGCGATTTCCTCGATCGACAGGCGCGAGGCCAGGTCCCGCGCCCGTTCTTCGGCCGGGAGCCGCCAGTCTTCGTAGGGAAGCAGCCGTTCGGTTTTGCTGAGGCTTTTGAACCTCAAGCCGTCCTGCTCCACGATGCGGACGCCGGATGAGGCGGAATAGCCCAGCGTTGGGCCGCTCGGGTTCTCGACATAGCGAATGTCGGTCTGCTGCGCCGCGGATTTCCTGCCGCTCATTCCTGTCCCGTATTGCTCCTCCATCGTTTTCCACCCCTTATCTGATGATAGCGCAGAATGCTCATCCCGGCGTCAAGCCGGCCCGAAGGAACTGCTCGCGCGGAGCCTGCAGCTCTGACAAAGCCGAATGCAGCAATTCCTTCATGCGATTTCGCAAGTCCGGATGCGAATGCAGCAGATTCGAGCTTTGCCAAGGATCGTTCTTCAGATCGTACAGCTCGTTGGCGTAGCCGGCCTTCCGGAAGCCCGCGAACTCCGGCGGAACCTTCACCTCGTATCTCCAGACCGTCGCGTCCGTATAGGGCAGAAACTTCCCGCTCTCCACCTGATCGGGGACGTACCCCGGGAAGAAAAAAGCGATCGGGTTGATGTACATGGTGGAATAGTTGTACAGCGGAACGCTTTCGTCCGGCGCGACATGGTAGGTCAGCTCGCCGTCGGTAATGTTCAGGCTCTGGCCGAAATAGCCGTACACCGCCCAGTCCCGCACTTTGTCCGTTTTCCCTTGCAGCAGGGGAAGCAGGCTGCGGCTGTGGCTCGGCGAACGAACCTCCGCGCCGGTCGCCTCCACCATGGTCGCGTACAGGTCGATCGTGGAGGTAAGGGCAGACACTCTTTGGCCGTTATGAGCGCCCTGCGGATGCCAGATCATGAGCGGTATATTCGCCAGCACGTTGTAATTGTTGTAGAACGGCTTGCCGATCAAGCCTCTGTCGCCCAAATAATGGCCGTGATCCGAGGTGAGGATGACCATCGTGTCGTCCCACAGCCGGTGCTCGTCCAGCTTGTCGAACACTTTGCCGAGCCACTTGTCGACCAGCGTGATCTTGGCGGCGTACTGCGCGCGCAGGAAAGCAAGCTGCCTCTCCGATAACCGGCCGCTCCCCTCGTCCGTCCTGCCCGAATGCGCCCAGACCGGAAGATCGGGATCATGGATGTTCTCGTCGGTGTACAGGCCCGCGACGCTGTCCGGATTATGGAACGGCTCGTGGACGTCAAAGCTGTCGATGGTGAGCATGAACTTCTCGTGCGCGCGATTGTCCTCCAGCCATTGCTCGGCGGTCTTGAACACTCTCGGCGCGAAGAAATCCTCCTCCTTGGCGAAATGCTTGACGTTCCTGGCGTAAGCGCCGCGGCTGAACGGCTCCGGCGCGTGCGGGTTATGCAGGATGCGCTTCAGAAACTCCCGGTCGCTCTCCCCGAGCGGAGCCGTCTTCCAAGGGTCCAGCTCGTGCCCGCGAATCAGCTCGAAGCCTCTGTAATCGTCGTAATATCCGTGGCTGTACCCGAGAAAAAAGTGAAACTGGTCTGTAATAAACTGCGTTGTGTAGCCCTGTTCGTTGGCTGCCCGGGCGATCGGCGTATCGAACGGCTCCACCGGCCCCCACGACCGCCACAGAAACTCCTGCGTGCCCGTATAAAGCTCTCTTCTTGCCGGCATGCACGGCAGGCTTCCGGAGTAATGGCGGTCAAATACGGCCGACTTGGCCGCGAACCTGTCGATGTTGGGCGTCCGCACGTCCAGATCGACCGGTTGTCCGTACGCCTTCAAGTAATGCTTGTTCAGGCTGTCTATCGTAATCATGATAATATTCAAAAGGGTGCCGCCTCCTAACTTCATCATAGTCAGAGTGTCGTCGAAGCTCCCCCGCCCTCGTAAAATCGGCGGTCCTTTAACGCTTCCGCGCTGTCGAACGACAAGACGTGCTCCGAAGCCAGCAGGCTGTCGTACAAGTCGATCAATTGCCTCGTGCGCGGCTTCAGCAGTTTGATGCGCAAAATCCGAACGGAGTCCTCCAGCTTGTCGCCCGTCTCCGTCTCCAACGACAAGTGAACGATGGTCAAGCCGCTCGCTTCGAACAGATCGGCGATGCCTCCGACGCTGCCCGGCCGATTAACGATTCTGATCCTTACCTCGTTTTTGGCCCGGCTGTCATGCATGCGCTTCTCCAGCTTGTTGAGCAGAAACAGGCTGATCAGCACGAAGACGGTCACGAGTCCCGCTCCGTAGAAGAAGCCCGCTCCCACGCACAAGCCGATCGCCGCCACGACCCAGATCGAGGCCGCCGTAGTCAGCCCGGTGATGTTGACCCCTGTCCGGATGATCGCTCCCGCGCCCAGAAAGCCGATGCCCGATACGACCTGAGCGGCAAGCCGTGCCGGATCCATGCGCACGTTGTATTCGTGGGCGAATTCTCCGAACCCGTAGATGGACAACAGCATAATAGCGGTCGATCCGACGCAGACGAGAATATGCGTACGAAGTCCGGCGGCGTGGTTGTGCCATTCGCGCTCAAGCCCGATCAACCCGCCCAACACGAGCGAAGCCACGATTCTTAGCGACAGATCAACGTATGAAATCGTCCATATATCCGTCTCGATGACGCTCATTGTCTTTCACCCGCTCGCTCTGCCCGATAGAAGGGACGGCTCGAGCCCGCTGCCGCTCCGTCCCCCATGCGAGAAGCTTTCCTTTACTGCAGCGTCTGCGCCCAAGCGTCCAGCTGCCGCTGCTTCTCTGCGATGATCTTGTCCATTCCGGCCTGCTTCAGACGGTCCAGAAATTCCGGAAGCACCTTGTCCGGGTCGAGCGTACCCGACTCCAGACCGCCCTTGAACTGCTGCTTGACGTTGTTCACGGCGCCTACTTCGGACTTGACCGGCGTCGTGTCGAACGTAAAGCCGAGCGCCTTCGATTTTTCCGCGCTGCGGTTGAACTGCTCCGTCTGCTCCCAGATGTCGGGAAGCTGATTCGGCCAGACGTAGTTCAGAAACTGATTGCCGAACATGAAGCTTTGGTTGTTCGTCGTATATTTGACGCTCCGAATATCGACGCCTTCCGGATAGTCGATGACGTCATCCGCTTTCTTCACGTAATGCTCGCCTTCAATGCCCCAATTCAACAGGTTGATCAATTCTTTGTCCGTGTAGAGCAAATCCATGAACATCATCGCTCTTTCCGGATCTTTCGAACCGAGAGGAATGGAATGCATGAAGTTGGCAACATGCGACGTCGTAGAATAAGCTTTCGTCAGAGGAATGGCGATCATCGGCATGCCCGTCCGGATCGTCTGGGACTCCGACGAGCCCACTTTCATTGCGTTAAAGAAGGAAAATGCCCGGCCCGCCTTCACGAGCTCTGCCGGAGGTTCCGTATTCGTGGCGGCGTCCTTGGAGAAATAGCCTTTTTGGTACCATTCCCGCATCTTTTTCAGCAATTCCGCATATTCCGGACGCTCGTATGGATTTTCGATTTTAAGCCCGTTATCGTAGCCGGGAAGCACGCCGATTCCGTCCACCAATTGGTCGCTCGTCGACAGCATATCGACCGGGCTCAGCGTATTGGGCGTGGCAATCGCGACGGGAAGCAGGCTCGGCTCGTTTTTCTTGATCGTCTCGAATACGGCGTCCAGGTCGTCCAGAGACTGGATCGCGGACACGTCGATGCCGTGCTTGTCGGCCAAATCCTTCCGCAGGATGATGCCTCCTTGCGTCGCCATATCTTTGTTGACCGGAATCGCGTATTGAGCGCCGTTGACCTTCCCTGCCCCCAAGTAAGCTTTATCCATCAAATCGGAGATGCCTTGCCCGTACTTGGCCAGCAGCTCGTCCAGAGACAGCAAGTTGCCGCTGGTCGCCTGGGTCGAGAAGCCGTAGATCGAAGAGGTCATAATGACGTCTATTTTTTCCTGGCTGGCCAGCATCAAGTTGACCTGTTGGGACCACGCGCCCGCGTTGATCGGCATCAGCTTGACGGTCGCGTTAATTTTTTCCTTCGTAATTTTGCTCATCGCCTCCGCGACCCTCTGCTGGTCCTCTGACTCGTTCGCCATATAGACCATCGTAATCTCGTACGGCGGCAAATCGGCCTTTCCCTGATTTTCGTTATGGCCGGAGGACGAGGCGGCCTGGGACGGCGAGCTGGCCGGGTTGCCCCCTTCCTTCCCGCTCGAACAGCCCGCCGCAAGGATGGCGAATGCGAGTACAAGGAGAAGCGACAGCTTGATCTTTGCGTTCATATGAAACCCTCCCGTAGTTGGTTGATCTATGCTTATCCGGCTTTAAAGCCGGGTTCAGCCTATCCTTTAACCGCGCCGACGGTCAGCCCTTGCACGAAGAAGCGTTGGAAAAACGGGTAGATGACCAGGATCGGAATGACTCCGATGACCGCAATCGCCAGCCGGACGGTCATCGTCGGAATTCCCGCCAGCAGCTCGCCCTGAGCCGTCCCGAAATCCATCGTCGACAGAAACTGGGCATCCAGCAAAATCCGGTTAAGCAGGTTTTGAATGCTGTACAAGCTGCTGTCCGTCAAAAAGATAAGGCCGTTGAACCAGTCGTTCCAGAAGTGGATCGTCTGAAACAATCCGACCGTAGCCAAAATCGGAAGCGACAGAGGGAGCACGATCCGGTAGAAGATTTTGAACTCCCCGGCGCCGTCGATTTTGCCCGATTCGATCACCTCGATCGGGATCGTGGATTGGAAGAACGTTCTCGTAATGATGACATAGAAGGCGTTAACCAGAGCGATCGGCACGATAAGCGCCCAAAGCGTATTTTTGAAATCGAATAGCTTCGTATAAACGAGGTAGAGCGGAACGAGGCCGCCGTTGAACAGCATCGTGAAAAAGATATAGAAGGAAAAGAAGTTGCGGTGGGGCAGATCCTTCCGGGATAGCGGATAAGCCACAAGCGTCGTCATCGCCAGACTGGCTGCCGTGCCGATCGCCGTAACCGTAACGGTAACGCCGTAAGCCCTGACGATGCTGGCGGCATCGTTCAGCAAGTACTCGTAAGCCTCGAAATCGATCTTGGACGGGATAAAACGGTATCCGCTGACGATGATTTCGGACTGCGCTGTAATCGACGAGGAGAACAGCAGAACGAAAGGCAGGACGCACAGAAGCGAGAGCAGACCCATCGTTAGATTGACAAGCGATTGGTACATTCGTTCTTTGGCTCGCATGACGCGCACCTCCTTTTTTAGAACAACGCATTGTCTCGGTTTATTTTTCGGGTCACGAGATTCGCGGTAATGACCAGCACGAACCCGACGAGCGATTGGTAAACCCCGGCGGCGGAGGACATGGCGATATCCCCCAGATTGATCAAGGCGCGGAAAACATACGTGTCGATGACGTTCGTCGTATCCAGGATGGCGCCGGAATTAAGCGGCACCTGATAGAACAGTCCGAAATCGGAATAGAAGATTCTTCCGATCTGCAGCAGGGTCATAATCATAATGACGGGCATGATCAACGGAATCGTAATGCCCCGGATCTGCTGCCATTTCGAAGCGCCGTCGATCGTCGAGGCTTCGTAATACTCCTTGTCGATGCCGACGATCGATGCCAGGAATACGACGCACAGGTATCCGGCCTGCTTCCAGATGCTGACGATCGGCAGAATGAATGGCCAGTATTGGGGCTCGGAATACCAGGAAATCTCGTCCAGACCGAGCAGGGGCAGCACCGTCTTGTTCATGAAGCCGGTGTCCATATTCAGAAAAGCGTAAACGAGATAGCCGATGATGACGCTGGAAATCAGATGAGGCAGCAGGAGGAGGCTTTGATAGACCCTCTTGAAAAACCGGTTCGCCACTTCGTTAAGAAGGATCGCCGCCGCAAGCGCAAAAAACAAATTCAGGAAAATAAACGAACCGTTGTATAGGATGGTGTTCCTTGTGATGATCCATGCGTCGCGCGTTTTGAACAGGTATTCGAAGTTTTTGAAGCCCGCCCAGTCGCTGTTTAAGATGCCTTTGGCAAAGTTGACGTCCTTGAAGGCGATGACGATGCCCAGCATCGGCAAGTAGTTGTTGATCAGGAAGTAGACCAGCGCCGGGACCATCATCAAGTAGAGAACGCCGTATTTGGAGTATTTCTTGTACGCGCTCACGTCGTTTGCTCCTCTCCTCTTTTGCGGTTAACAACATCATAGATGACGCAACGTTCCCCTTCTAACGCAAATCAGACCTGTCATTATAAAAATACGGATCTGTGCGCGAACGGCAAAAAACCTTGCGAGAGGCAAGGTTCAAGCGGGTGGCAGCGGCCGGCGGCTCCGCCGGAGGGCGTCAAAGCCGTTCGCGGAACTCCTGGGGAGTGACTCCGTATTGGGTTTTGAACGTCTTCGAGAAGTACGAGAAGCTGGAGTAGCCGACCGCCGACGCGATCGCCCCGATCGGAACTCCGCCGCGTTCGAGCATCTCCTTCGCCAGCCGCATCCGTTCGTTGACGACGTAGTCGGTAAGCGCGATTCCCGTCGTTTTCTTGAACAGCTTGGCGAGGTAATCGGGGTTGAGATAGACGTGCTGGGCCAGCTCCTTGCGCGTTAACGGCTGGTCGAGATGCTCGGCGATGAATCGCCTTACTTTGTCCACTACGGCCCGGCTTTCGTCCGGCGGACCGACTTCCGAATCCTCCAGGAAATATTCGCCGCCGGCCGTCTGGGCGTGTCTTCTGTGGAAGACGAGCAGCTTGTCCAGCATTCCGGCCATCTCCTGGATGCGGGACGGATGACCCACGTACAAAGACACGTCGCAAAACAGGTGCCGACTGCAAAAGGCGATACAGGAACGGCAGCGCTCCCTCAATTCATCTTCCGTATCCGCCGCCGAGTCGGTCCAGGGCAGTATGGCCAGCAGCAGTCCGGCATCCCGTCGGATCACCTGTCCCATGTCCTGCCCGGGGATCAAGCTGTAAGCCACGGCGTTGCGGATGCCGTACTCGATGATTTTCTCGTCCCGCGTCGACAGCGTCCGATGCCATCGCTGCACTCGAACGAGCACCGGCCTGAACAACGACTGCTCCGTGTAGGAAGCCTTGCTCGGACTCAGCGTTCTTCGGAGCTCCTCCGGAATGGAGGACGGATTCCGGCTCAGCAGATCCTGCCAGAACCGCTCGACGAGAAGCGGCTCGTGGCTTTTCCACAAGCGATAATAGTGATCGTACGTTCGATTGAAGCGGTCCTGCTGTCTCTTCTGCTCCACCTTGTCCAGCGCTTTCTCGATGACCTTCTCCAGCTCGCTGTACCGGACCGGCTTCAGCAGGTAGTCGAGGCTGCCCAACTGGATCGCCTGCTTGGCAAACCCGAAGTCGGAATGGCAGGTAAGAAAAACGGACTCCTTGTCCGGGTAATGCTCCCTGACCCATCGGAGCAGCTCGATGCCGCTTCCTTCCGGCATTTCGATGTCGCAGATCATAAAGTCGACCGGATGGTTGTTCAGCACTTCCTTGGCCTGGCGGATATTGTAAGCGGCGTGAATGGCGCCGATCCCGAACTTGTCCCAATTGACGCCGGACTGCAATCCTTGAATGGCGTGGTATTCGTCATCGACGAGCAGCACTTGATACATCGGCCCCCGCCTCCTCTCTCTCGCTGTCTCTTATGGGCAAGCGGATCTGCACGACCGCTCCTTGGTTAGGGCCGTTGGCAAAGCCGAGGTCCGCGTCTCCGTCGGGATAAAGCAGACGCAAGCGGTTCCGGATGTTCCATATGCCGATATGAACTCCCTGCCCCTCTCCGATATCGTCTTTTCTGCCCAATCGCTCCAGCACCTCCGGCGGAAAGCCTCTGCCCGTATCGCGAATCTCGATCCGCATATACCGCGGATCTGCCCGGTCGACGGACACCTTTACCGTAATGCGCAAAGATCCGTCCATCGATATCGCATGCTTGATCGCGTTTTCCACGAACGTTTGGCAGACGAGCGGAGGCACCGTCTTCTCCAGCAATCGATCCTCCACCGACACCTCGGAGCTCAGCTTCTCGGGAAAACGCATCTCCTGAATCCGCAAGTAATTGCGCGTATGCTCAAGCTCGTCCCGGACGGACACGAACGACAGATTGCTGCGGAACATAAAACGGAAGTACTGCACCAGGCTGAGCGCGATTTCCTGAATGAGCGAATAATTTTTGACCTCTGCCAGGTGATAGACGATATTCAGGGAATTCAGGAAAAAATGGGGATTGATCTGAAGCTGAAGATGCTTTAATTCCGCCTTCTGGCTGTTGAGCTGCTCTTCGTAGACGTTGATCTTCAGCTCCTTGATCTGGGAGACCATCGTATTGAAGGTTTCGTTAATAATCGAAAACTCGCGGGACGAGGCCGGACCGCTCAGACGCGTCTCCCAATCCCCGGCCCGGATTTTCCGCATCGCCGAGATGATCCGCTTCATCGGAACGAGCACGATCCGTCGCAAAAACAAGTAGACGACAGGCAGCACGATCACCGTCGCTACGGCAATCAGCCAGACAAGCCTTCGCAAATACGGAATGTTCTCCATGATAGGCTTGTCGGAGATGAGCGCCACGACGCCGAACTGTCCCTGGCGGGAGCGTTCTCCGACGGCCATGAAGCGGTTTTTCGATCCCGTCATCTCGTACGCGCTCTTGAAGGCGCCTTGGAGCTGCAAATCCGGCTCGTCGGCCTCCGGTCCATTCGTCACCGGTTGATACTCGCTGTCGAGCATCAATATTTTTCCGTCCTCTCCGAGATCGGTGGATTCGAACGGGACCATCAGCCTGCCGATATTCATCAGCGCCCCGATATACACGTCCCCGTAACGAATGACCCGGTAAAGGGACGGAAACTCGCGGGAACGGTGCAGAAACCATTCGCTGCCTTCGGGAACGCCGGCCCGATCGAACAAGGCGACGATCTCGTTTTTCAGGCTCTCCTTTTCCTGATAGGGCATCAACTGCGTTTCCACGGCCAGCAGGTCTTCGTTCCGGAGGGAATAAATAAAAAACATTTCGACCTTGTCGTAGTAGACGACATTAGCCAGCAATCGGTTGCTCAGCCGGATTCTCGCCAAATGGTACGCTTCGGGATCGTCCGCTTCCGACACGTTCAGCGCCAGAAGATCGGGTTCCTGCGCCACCAGGCTGAACAAGTATTTATTGACATCCTCCAATTCGCGATCAATCGTCCCCATATACATTCTCAACAGGTTGCCGTTAGAATGGGCAACTTGGTTGCGAATGACTTCTCCGGAATAGAAATTGTAATAAATCAGAAGAACGAATAAGGGGAGAATCAGAATGACAAAAACGAACAGGATCTTGTTTTGCAGAGATTTAAACAGCTTTTGCATCGTCTTGTATCCTCTGCGCATCCCTTCAACTCCTTTGTTGATAGTATTGTATAGGAGTGAAGCGCTTTCATCAAGACGCCTGTTCCGTCCCCTTCTTCTTCTTACTGCCCATCAGGCTGGATCGGTATAACGAGCTGCAGCCCGACCGGGTCGGGCTGCAGCGGAAAACGCGGTATGACGGCGCTGCAGGCCTCTGCCGAAAACCGCTTGGGCTTACACAGGTCAGCCCCGCAGAAAAGCAGAGGACGCAGCTTACTATCCTTTGACCGCCCCGGCGGTCATTCCCTTCATGATCTGCTCCTGGAACATCAGGAACGCGACGATCGTCGGAATGACGGCGATCGTCATCGCGGCCATCGTCAGCTTGTAATCGGTGGAATAGCCGGTGGCGAATACCGACAGGCTGAGCGGAACCGTCTTGAGCGCCGGCTTGCTGATGAAAATCAGCGCGAACGCGAAGTCGTTCCAGAACCGCAGGAAGCCGAGAATCGCTACCGTCGACAGAGCCGGAAGGCTGAGCGGAAGCATCATCCGGAAGAAAATGCCCCAGTAGCCGGTGCCGTCGATGAGCGCGGCCTCCTCGATCTCCTTCGGAATCGCCGTCAGGAAGGCCGCCGTTACGAAGATCGCAAGCGGGAGCTCGAACGCCGTGTAAGGCAATATCAGCGCCCAGTACGTATCGAGCAGCGACACCTTCTTCAGCATGATGAACAGCGGAACGAGCGTGCTGTGAATCGGAATGAGCATGCCCAGCAGGAACAGGCCCATGAGGAAGGCCTTCAGCCGGAACTGAAAACGCGCGAGCACGTAAGCGGC
Organism: Cohnella hongkongensis; assembly: GCF_042654645.1. NCBI lineage: Bacteria > Bacillati > Bacillota > Bacilli > Caryophanales > Paenibacillaceae > Cohnella > Cohnella hongkongensis. The sequence continues at coordinate 105,178 of NZ_JBHSEP010000006.1, forward strand.
CAGCGCGCCGAGCAGCAGCGTCAGCGCGAGGGCGGCGATCGTCACGATCGTCGAGTTGATCAGCGAGGCGCCCATCGCCGACACTTCCCAAGCCCGCGACAGGTTGCCCCACTGCCAGACCTCGGGCAGGAAAAACGGCCGCGAATCGAATTCCTCGTTCGTCTTGAAGGCACTGGTGAACAGCCAGAACAGCGGATACAGCGTCACGATCGCGTACAGGGACAATCCGATATGGATCAACCCGCGGCTTATTTTCGCCCAGCCCCGTCCCGGATTAAAGGGAAGCTTCTGCTCCATCTGCATGTGTATCGCCTCCTATCGATAATCCCGTTTCATGAGGTATTGGCTGCCGAGGATCAATATCAGGCTTAAAATAATGATCGACGTCGATATCGCGCTGCCGTACCCGAACCGGTACACGTTAAAGGTGCTGTTGTACATATATGAGGCAAGCACCTCCGTCGTATGCGCCGGCCCGCCGCCGGTCATGACGTAGATCAGATCGAACGCCTTCAGGCTGCCCGAGATGCACAGGACGACGACGACCTTAATCGTATCCCAGATCATCGGAAGCGTAATCCGGAACAGCTTGCGGACCGAGCCAACGCCGTCGATCTGCGCGGCGTCGTTGATCTCGGAAGGGATGTTCTGCAGCGCCGCGATAAAGATGATCATATACGGCCCGATATAGTTCCAGATAATCGGAAGCATGATCATGTACATGGAAATGCTCGGTTCGGACAGCCAAGCTTTCTTGAGCGTCTCCAGCCCGACCGAATCGAGCAGGAAGTTCAAAATGCCGATCTGCGGATGATAAATATAGCTCCAGATAATGCCCACGACGACGGACGACAGCACCATCGGCATGAACACCGAAGCCCGTATGATCTTCTGGAAAAGATTCGTCCGCGTCAGCAGCAGCGCCAGAATCATGGCGATCGGCACCTGTCCGAACACGGAAGCGGCGACGATCAGCATGTTGTTCTTGAAGCCTCTCCAGAAGATCGGATCCCGAACCACTTCCGCGTAATTGTCGAATCCGATCCATTTGGCTGCTCCGATGCCCTTCCAATCGAAAAACCCGTAATAGGCGGACCAGAAGATCGGAACGACGACGAAAAACAAATAAAGCAGCAGAGCGGGCAATATTCCGATCGCGATAAATCCCTTGATTCGCGCTGAAGTTGTCATGGTTCCCTCCTTGCATGCGGCGCGGCTTCGCCGTCCTCGGGACAGCGGACTCGCGAGCTGAGAAACGAACCGATTCCAGCGCCGGAAAGTCCGGCAGCTGGAATCGCGATTCCCGCTTCTTTATTTCGCCGCAGCCAGCTCCTTCTCGTGCGCGTCCTGAATCTTCTTGGCGATCGCTTCGGGAGAACCGCCCATGAGCAGCTCCTGCAGGCCGTTGTTCATGACGTCCGCGACCGCGGAGCTCAGGCGCCCGTCGTAAACCGGCGTCGTCGTAACGGTGCCCAGCAAGCTGTAAACTTCCGCGAAAATCGGGGAAACTTTGGATGTATCCAGATCGACCTTGTAGCTGACCAACTGATTGCCCTCCAGCGTTTTCTTCTGAACTTCCGGGCTGGCCATCTCGTAGATCAGCTTGAAGGCGGCTTCCCTGCGGGCGCCTTCCACGTTTTTGCTCAGACCGAGACCCGTGCCGACGACTCCGGACAGAGAGTTCGGATCGCCTTTGCCGTTCGGTACGGACGGCAGCACCGTGGCGCCCATATCGGCGAGAGCTTCGGGCGAAGCGTTGGCTGCCAGATTGGTCAGCGCCCAGCCGCCGTCGATCATCATCGCGGCTTTGCCCTGCGCGAACATCTGCTCCATCTGCGTATTGTCGATGCTGTTGAAGCCGTCCTGGAACGCCTTGGCGTCGGCCAGCTGCTTCAAATAGGTCAGCGCTTGAACGAATTCCGGATCGGTGAACTTCGCTCCGTCTCCCGCCACCGCTTTAAGGAACCATTCCGTGCCCGTCACCCGGTCTCCCAGGGAGCTGAGGATGCTCGATTGCGCCAGCCATGCCGCCTTGTTGCCGAGCGCGATCGGAGTGATCTTCGCCTTGTTGAACGTATCGACGAGATTCATCAAGTCGTCCCACGTCTTCGGAGGCTGTGCGTTGTGGTCCGCGAACAGCTTCTTGTTGTAGTACAGAATCGACGTCGGCGACAGCGCCATCGGCACGGCGTAGATGCCGCCGTCGATCGTAAAATCGTTAAAGGAGTTCGGAAGGAATCCTTCCTTCCATTCCGGCTTGCTGTCGATCAGCTCGTTGATCGGCTGCAGCAGATCCCCGCCGTGGAATTCCTTCGTCATAATTCCGGGCCACATGACGAACAGGTCCGGCATTTCGTTCGCCGCGGCCACCGTCTTAAGGCGCGCCCGATAACCGTCGGGCGGAATGCCTTGAACCTCCAATTGAATGTTCGGGTTGTCTTTCTGGAACTGCTCCAGCGTGGCCCGCATCGTCTGCGCCCGCAGGTCGTCGCCCGTATAGTTGTGCCAGATGGACAGCTTGACCTTCTCGCCGGAAGCGTTCGCCGGCGAAGCCCCGCTCTCTGCCGGGGAGGGGCTGCTCTCGCCCGCGCCGCACCCGATCAGCGATACGGCCATGCCTGCGGCCAGCAGCGCCGTTAACCCTGCTTTCTTCATGCGTTATGCCCTCCTTGTCTCTCGTTACACGTTCAGTATAAAGGGCGGATGCGTTCGGGATAACGGGATAAACTTCGGAGCGACGGGGGTCAATATTCAGCTTCCTTCGGAGACTGGCGGTATTCGGACGGCGTTTTGCCGGTGTGCTTCTTGAACTGCTGAGTAAAATATTTGATGTCCACGTAACCTACGCGATGGGCGATTTCGGCTACCTTGATCGGAGTTCCGTGCAGCATTTCGGCCGCTTTGCGCATTCGCTCCCGGGTGACGAACTCCAAGTAGGTCATCCCCGTCTCCCGCTTGAACACCTCGCTGAAATGATTCGGATTCGAGTGCACGAATCCGGCCACCTGCTGCAGCGAGAGCGGCTGATCGAGATGCTCGCGAATGTAGTCGATCGCCTTGCGGATGTACGAAAACCGATTCCGGTCCATCGCCTCGCGATAAGCCGCCATGACCGCGGACAAGCTTTTGAACACTTCGTCCTCCGGGCGTCCTCCCCAGTCGTAGACGGGGTCCGCGGGCAGGTGCGGCGTCTGGGGGGAAGCCGCTTCCCCGGTTCGCGTTCTCTCCAGCCAGCGGAAGCCCGCGAGCACGACGGAACGAAGATAGGCCTGCAGCGTCGCCGGAGTCGCGGTGGGGTTTTCCACTTGCGCTCTTACCGTCCGGTTCGTCCAATGTCTCAGTCCCGTCGCGTCGCCGCTCATCAGAATCGCCGACAGCTCCGCCTCCTCCTGATCGGAGCAGAGCGTTCTTCCTCCCGTTCTCCCTTTCAGATCCTCGGAAGAAAACAATCCGCTGCCTCCGATCAAGCCCTTGAACGAATAGATCCGTTCCGCCTCCGCATACGATTCTGGCCATTCCTCGAATCGATTTGTCGGGCTGCCGATCGCTGCGAACGTCTCGCATTTCAAGATTTGCCCTACGCGCTTCAGCGCTCTCGGCAAAGCGGCTTCCCCGCCGGCCTCCGCTTCCTCGCGCAGCACGACGACGAGGCGTTCCCGGTCGGCCAGCGTGATGCAGGTCAGCAGCTCGTTCATCATGTTGTCCACCGCGCCGATCAGCAAATCCTCGAATCGTTGGCCGCCCCACCCGGAAGCGGATACGATCGCGACGCGAGCCGCACCCCCGCCGTCGAACCGGCCGTCCCCTCGCCTGCGCAGCCAGTCGCGAATGCGGTCGAACTCGGCCGCTCCCGCTTCCGGCAAAGCTTTGTTCAGCAGCTTCATCAACGTTTGTTTGTTCAGCTCGTCGAGCTGTCTTCTCTCCTGCCTCAGCAGCTCTCTTTTTTCCACGATGTTCTGCTTCGCCTTCAGCGCGGCCTTGATGATTTCCTCCGGACGGCTCGTCTTCAGCAAATAATCGGTCACCCCGCCCCGAAGCGCCTGTTGAGCGTACGAGAAGTCGTCATAACCGGTCAGAATGATCACCTCGGCGTCCGGCAGCGCCGCTTTCACTTCCTTCGCCAGCTCGATGCCGTCCATTCCCGACATGCGAATGTCGGTAAGCAGAATGTCCGGCCTCTCTTCCGGAATCCGCTCCAGCGCCTCTTCGGCGGAAGCCGCGGGAGGAACGAGCTCGAGGCCGAGCTCCTTCCAGTCGATTACCGTGCACAGGCCGTTGCGGATAATGACCTCGTCGTCCACGATCATAATTTTCACGGTTGTCCCTCCTTAATCGGAATCCTAAACGAGATTCGCGCGCCGCGCCCCGGCTGGCTGTCGATCGTCAGACCGGAACCGCTTCCATAATGCAGTCTGAGCCGCCGATGAACGTTCAGCAGCCCGTAGCTGCCTGCATTCGGCTTCGCCGATTCTCCGGCCTGCGGACCGGGATCGGCGTCCGCCGTCATTCGGGTCCGGATTCTCCGAAGTGTCGCTTCGTCGATGCCGATTCCCGTATCCTCCACGACGAACTTCATGGCGTCTCCGTCCCGTTCGCCATGCACGAACACATGCCCCTTCTCCTTCTTTTTCTGAATGCCGTGAATCAGACTGTTCTCGATAAGCGGCTGAAGCAGCAGCTTCAGAATGGGGAGATCCATCAGGTCGGGGTCGACGAAAAACTCGATCTCGAACTGGTCCGGAAAACGGATGGACTGAATATACGCGTAATTTTGCGCATGCGCGATCTCCTGGCGAACCTGGCAGTACTCCTCGCCCTTGTTCAGGCTGAATCTCATAAAATCGCTGAGCGCGCCGACCATTTCGGCAATCTGCTTGTCCTTGTTCATCAGCGCGATCCACTGGATCGACGAGAGCGTATTGTACAGAAAATGCGGATTGATCTGCGCCTGGAGCGCCTGCATGTCCGCTTCTTTTTTCTTGGCTTCGTTTTTCTGAACCTGGGTTTTGAGTAGATCGATCTTGTCGCCGAGCTTGTTGTAGCTGCGAACGAGCAGTCCGATCTCGTCCGTGCTTCGAATGGGGTAAAGCGGCATCGGGTCGTCCGGGTTCACGTCCTTCAAGTATTTCGTCAACCCGGTCAGCGGCTTGGTCACCCATTGAACGAACAGCAGCATAAGCCCGACGGCGAGCAAGAGCGCGATTCCGGTCGCGAACGCCGTTACGTTGAGCACGTATGCGTTCTGAGCCCCGTACACCTGCGTCGGGATGAACCCGACCAGCTTCCATCCCAGGCTCGGAATCGTGTTGTACAAAATCGTCTTCTGCTCTTTTCCTTTTCCGTATTGGAGCACTCCGCCGGCTTCGTTCAGCCGCTCCATATCCGGCATCACCTCGGCCACGGGCTTGGACAGCCACGACGGATCGCCGCCGGAAACGGATATGATTCGGTCCTCCTTGTCCAGAAGCAGAACGTATCCGCTTCTTTCCCAGGCGGCCTCGTTAATGAACCGCTCGATCTCCTTCTGGTCGAGGCTGACCGCGATCCATCCGATCTCCCGGAAATTGTAGAAATTGCGAATCGGCCGCACGATCGAAATCACCTGCTTCACGCCTTCGTTGGTCCGGTTGGCGTAGAGGGAGGTCCACCATTTCGAGGTTGTCCGGTAATCCATCTTGAACTGCTCCAGCAGCGGGGGCAGCCCGGATTCGAGGATGGTCGAGTTGGACAGCTCCGGCTTGCCGTTCAGCGGCTTGATCGTAATGTTCGAGATATATTTCTTGGAAAACGCCAAATTCGTCAGCGTCCCGATAATTAGCGAGTAGCGGGTGACGTCCTCCGTCTCGTTGTCCAGATAAAGCTGGATATCCTTCTCCCCGATCAGGAAGATGGACATGTTCTCCACGTCCTGAATGACGAATTCGAGCTTGTCCTTGATCTGCTTCAGCGTATTCATCCCCGACTGCTTCGCCTTCTCCTCCGTTACGGAGGCGGCGATCCGGTAGGACACGACGCCGGTGATCAGCATCGGAAGCAGTATGGCGAATACGAGCAGCAGCGTTAATTTTCGTTTCAACGAATTCGCGAACCAGCGTCTCATCTCGCACCTCCCCCTCCGTTCATTCGACATGAACGGCCGAATTCCTCGCGCTTGCAGGCTTGCTCAACCGACGGTTGCAACCGTCCGTTTTACATTCAACTTCTTATCGGATTATTTTCGTTCCAGTACATGCTATAGTTTAAGTACGCGTTTTCTGTCCTCTAGACGCAGAATCGCGTTTTGTCGGAGGTGAGTTCAGAAAAGTATAGCGGATTTTATATTTTCTGAATCACTAAAAGAAAAAAGGCGTCCGCTTACCTCCCGGTCCAGCGAAGCCCCTTCGGAAAATGGTTTTTGAGCGTGCCGTCCGCCACCTTGCCCCAACCGATCGAATAGCCGTCGACCTCGACGAGGCGCCAGCCCTTCGGCCCCTCGGCCTCCAGCGCTTCGCCCTTGAGGTAGGCTAGCATTTGCGGCGACTCGGCGGGCAGGCTCAAGCGGTTGCGGACCTCGTCCCCCTTAAGCGACAGAGCCAGCGCATGCGAAGGCTCGAAGCGGTTTTTCTTGAGCGTGCCCAGGTGCCATCCCGGGCGGACAACCTTCAGCTGGTCGAGCGAAAGCATCCCGGAAGGCAGCAGGTACAACTGATCCCCGAACAAGGTGAATTCTCCCGCAGGCGTAACCGTCAGCGCCTCATCCGCGAACGAGAAATAGTCCTTCAGAGCCTTGAGATCGTTGAACCCTTTCGCATGCTTCCTTCTGACAGGCAGCTCCTCGCCGTCCGCCTTCCTCAGCACGGCGGCGTAGTGTCCCTCCCCGCGAATGCGGTGCGGCCACAGCCGCAGCGTCTCGCCGATGCCGGGAGCGGCGTCCGCGGTCCAATCCGCCCGGCCGCGGTCGAACCCTTCGTAAGCCTGAGCGTCCTCGATCGCAAACTCCGGGTGCCGCTCCGCAAATCTGCTGATCGTTCCTTCGTTCTCCTCCGGCGAAAACGTACACGTCGAATAGACGAGCCGGCCGCCGGGCTTCAGCATCTTCGCGGCGCTCTCCAGAATGTCGAGCTGCCGGTCCGCGCACATCGTCACGTGTTCGGGGCTCCATTCCGCGCAGGCGTCGGGATCTTTGCGGAACATGCCTTCGCCCGAGCAGGGAGCGTCGACCAGAATTCGGTCGAAGAATGCCGGGAACCTGGCGGCGAGCTTGTCCGGCATCTCGTTCGTCACGACCGCGTTGCGGACGCCCAGACGCTCGACGTTCTGGGACAGGATCTTGGCCCGGGCGGGGTGAGGCTCGTTGGCGACGAGCAGCCCCTCCCCGTTCATTCGGCCGGCCAAATGCGTCGTCTTCCCTCCCGGCGCGGCGCACAAATCGAGCACCGTCTCTCCCGGCCGAGGATCGACGAGCGCTCCGACGGCCATCGCGCTGGGCTCCTGGATATAGATCAGCCCGGCCTCGTGATAGGGGTGCTTGCCCGGCCGATCCTCCTTGCCGTAGTAGAATCCCTCGGAGACCCACGGCACCTCGGTCAATTCGAAAGGCGCGATCCGAAGAAAATCCCGAACGGGCGCCTTTAACGGATTCACCCTCAGCCCCCGGGCTTTCTCTTCCTCGTAACTGGCGACGAACGCCGCGTATTGTTCGCGGAGAAGGTCTTTCATTTTATCCAAAAAAAGCTGCGGCAGCTGCATGGCGGTACCCTCGATCGTCTATTTTGGGATTAATCTTACTATAACTCGGCCGATCGTCACAACAAGGAACCTGAAATCGCGGAACGACTCGAAAGGAGGTGTTTTTACGTGATGAGCTTGGCGGTTTGGGTGAAAAGGAGGCAGCAGAGCCGGGAGAGAGGTCGGTGCGGAAGGAAAGCGAGGCTGTCGGGGCGAATCGCCGCAGGCACGGGCTTTCGGTTCCCGCGCTGCGGCAATGGAGCGTGCTCGGGCTTAAACCTCCCGCGTCTCGATCTGCGCCCCGTTTCGGATCGTGTTGCCGATCGTGCATACCTCTTCGGCGGCCTCGATCAGCTCCCGCTTGTAGGCCTCGTCCAGCGAGGCGGGCAGCTTGATCGTCACCTTGAAGTCCGTGAACCGGTCCGTTACGTCCTTCGCCTTGCTCGCCGCCACCTCGATCTCGATCTCCGAAGCGTCGTAGTCGATTTCGTCGCGGGCGAGCTTTTTCTGCATCGAGATCGAGACGCACAGCCCGAGCGCGGCTTCCAGCAGCTCCTTCGGATTGAGCCCGCTGCGGTTCGGCCCCGTGCTTCCGATCACCTGCAATCCGGCTCCGTTATAGATTACGTTCTGGCCTTGCGTAATTTTCACCGTTGTCATCGCTGTATCTCTCCTTGGGAAGTGATTAGACGTAATGGCACGCCACCCGGTGGCCCGCCCGCGTTTCCCGAACGGCTGGCGGCTCGGCCCGGCACTTGTCCGTCGCCAGCGGACAGCGCGTGCGGAAGACGCAGCCTTGCGGCGGGGACAGCGGAGAAGGAATCTCGCCCTTCAGAATGATCCGCTCCTTCAGCCGGCTGCGGGTATAATCGGGCACGGCCGACAGCAGCGCCTTCGTGTAAGGATGCTGGGGAGCCTGAAACAGATCGTCCGTCGGCGCCTCTTCGACGATCGTCCCCAGGTACATGATGCCGATGCGGTCCGAAATGTAGCGGACGACGCTGATGTCGTGCGTGATGAACAGCATCGTCAAGCCCAGCTCCGTCTGCAGCTCGCGCAGCATGTTCAAAATTTGCGACTGAATGGACACGTCCAATGCGGAGACCGGCTCGTCGCAGATCATGATTTTCGGATTCACGATCAGCGCGCGGGCCAGTCCGATCCGCTGCCGCTGCCCCCCGGAAAATTCGTGCGGATAGCGAAAATAATGCTCCGGCTGCAGGCCGACGACTTCAAGAATCCGGAACACCTGCTCCTGGCGCTGCTGCCGGTTGCCGATCTTGTGAATGATAAGCGGCTCTTCGAGAATGTCCCCGATTCGCTTCCGCGGATTCAAGGAAGAGAGCGGGTCCTGGAAGACGAACTGAATGTCGTTGCGGAACTTGCGCAGCTCCCGCTTCGACAGCTTGACGAGGTCTTGCCCCCGGTAGAGCACCTCCCCCGAGCTGGCGGGCGTCAGGCCGAGAATCGCGCGCCCTGTCGTGCTCTTGCCCGAGCCCGACTCGCCGACGAGGCCGTACGTCTCCCCATCGTAGAGGCGAAAGGACGCTTCCCTGACCGCGTTCACATAAGCCTTAGGTCCGAGCAGCTTTCCGAACGAGCCGTAGACCGGAAACTTCTTCGCCAGACCGTTTACTTCCAAAATCGGTTCAGCCGCCGGCCGCTTCGCCATCTCCGCTCCTCCTCTCTTCCAAACTTCTGATCTTCTCGTAGTGCCAGCATTTGACCCGGTGCCGTTCGTCCGCCTGAACCATGTCCGGGTCCTCGTTCCGGCACTTCTCGTCGGCGTAAGGGCACCGGGTCGAAAAGCCGCAGCCTCGCGGAATGTCGGACAACGAAGGAACCGTCCCTTCGATGACGTGCAGCTTCTCGCGGCGGTCCCCTTCCAGCTTCGGAATCGACTTGAGCAGCCCTTGCGTATACGGATGCAGCGGAGAGCGGAACAGACGCTCCGTCGTTGTCTCCTCGACGATCCGCCCCAAATACATGACTTTGACCCCGGTGCAGACTTCCGATACGACTCCGAGATCGTGCGTAATGAACAATACGGCCATGCCGAGCGTCCGGTTCAGCTCCGTGATCAGCTCCAGAATTTGCGCCTGGATCGTCACGTCCAGCGCCGTCGTCGGCTCGTCGGCGATCAGCAGCTTCGGCTCGCAGGCCAGCGCCATGGCGATCATCGCCCGCTGCTGCATGCCGCCGGACAATTGATGCGGATAATCGTCCACGCGGGTTTCCGGGGAAGGAATGCCGGTCAGGCCCAAAATCTCGATCGCCTTCCTGCGCGCTTCTTTCTTGGACAGCTTGCGGTGGAGACGGAGCGCCTCCTCGATCTGATTGCCGATCGTATACACCGGGTTAAGCGAGGTGAGCGGGTCCTGAAAAATCATCGAGATGTCGTTGCCCCGGACGGCCCGCAGCTTGGACAGCGGCAGGTTCAGCAAATTTTCGCCCTCGAACCGGACCTCTCCCTCGTACTCGACGGAATCGGTGTGCTCGAGAAGTCTCAGGATGGACTGGGACATGACGCTTTTGCCGCAGCCCGATTCGCCTACGATGCCGATGATTTCCCCGCGGTCTATGGAAAAGCTGACCCCGCCGACGGCCGTCACTTTTCCTCTCTCCGTATGAAAATGCGTCTTCAAGTTTCTGACTTCCAACAGAGGCGCCTGTTCGTTCATGTCGCAACTCCCTCCTGTCGATGTCATGATTTCTTCTGCTTATGCTTTACGCGCGGGTCCAGAAAATCCCGCAAGCCGTCCCCCAGCAGATTCAGGCCGAGAACGGACAAAATAAGGAATACGCCGGGGAACACGACCATCCACCACGCCTTGTAGATCACCAGCTTGCCGGCGTGGAGAATGTTGCCCCAGCTGGCCTCCGGGGCCGGAATGCCCGCTCCCAGAAAGCTGAGCGCCGCCTCGGAAATAATCGCCTCCGCGAAGACGAACGTCGCCTGCACGAGCAGCGGCGACAGCGTGTTGACGGCGATATGCTTCCAGAGAATGCGGGAATCGCTCGCCCCTTGTGCATGCATCGCTTCAATATAGGTTTGCTCGCGGACGACAAGCGCCGACGAGCGGACGACCCTGGCGATATTGGGCGTAAACACGATCGTCAAGGCGATAATGACGTTAACCGCGGACGCTCCCAGCGCCGCCATCAGCGCGATGGCGAGCAGTACGCCGGGGATGGCGATCAAGCCGTCGCAAATGCGCATTAAAATGTGATCCAGCGTTTTGTAATAGCTGGCGTAAAGGCCGATCACGAGACCCAGCAGCGAAGACAGCAGGGCCACGATCAAGCCTACGCCGATCGATACTCTCGCGCCGTACACGACTCTCGTCATCAGATCCCGGCCGAATTCGTCGGTCCCGAGCAGATGCTCGCCGCTTGGCGGCAGCAGACGCTCGGTCACCTTCATCGCGTACGGATCGTACGGCATGAGATACGGCCCGACGGCCGCGATCAAGACGAACAGCGCGAACAATGCGGCGCCGATCACCAAGCCGTAGCTGCTTCCGAACCGGCGGAAGCGCAGGGCGCGCTGCTCTTTTTTCAGCCGTCTGCTCATCGCGACGATGTTTTCTTTCGCCATGATGCCTTCTCCTCCCTATTTGCGGTCCAGACGAACGCGGGGATCGACCGCGCCGTACAGCAGGTCGACGATCAGATTGATGCCCACGTAGATCAGCGTGACGATTAGCACGACTCCCTGGATCACGGCGAAGTCCCTGCGCACGACCGAATTCAGGATGAGCTGGCCCAGTCCGGGAATATTAAAGATCGACTCCACGACGACCGCTCCCGTCACCAGCGTGCCGAACGTCTGGCCGATGACGGTCAGAATCGGCAGAAACGCGTTGCGGAAGGCGTGCTTCGTCAGCACGGTCATCTCCCGGAGTCCTTTGGAACGAGCCGTCTTAATATAATTCAGATTCAAAGTTTCCAGCATGGACGAGCGGGTCATTCTCGCAATGAGCGCCGCCTGAATCGCTCCGAGGGACAGTGCGGGAAGGATCAAATATTGCAAATGCTCCCACAACCCTTCGCTCAGAGGCTCGTAACCCGCTACCGGCAGCCACTGCAGCCGCACTCCGACGCCGAGCATCAGGAACAATCCGAGCAGGAAGCTCGGGATCGCGAGTCCCAGCAGCGATATCCCCATCAGGGAGTAATCGACGGCCGTGCCTCTCTTGTACGCGGCGATCATGCCGAACGGGATGGCCAGAACGAGCGCGATCGCCTGGCCGAGGACCGCCAAGGACAGCGTAGGCCCGATATGCTCGACGATCGCTTGTCCGACGGATTGGCGCATGAAAATGGAATCGCCCAGATCGCCTCTCAGCACGCCGGAAACCCAATGAATGTACTGCTCGTGCACGGGGCGATTCAACCCAAGCTCCTCGTTCAGCGCCCGAATGTCCTCCTCCGAAGCTTCGATGCCCAGCATCGCGGCCGCCGGGTCGCCCGGCGTCAGGTGGATGATCAGGAAGATCGCGACCGTGACGACGAACAATACGGGAATCAGAGACAGGAGCCTTTTCGCAACGTATGCCAGCATGAAATCCCCTCGTTCGTTGAAATATCGAAATCATCAAGCAAAAACGCCATCGAGGGTTCCTGGAACGGCGAATCGCGTTTTTGTCGAAAATGATCCGGATTCTCTAATCGTATTCGATCGTTCCCGATTCATCAAGCAAAAACGCCTTCGGCGCCCTTAGGACGGAGAACGCGTTTTTGTCGGAGACGATTCAGATAAAGATAGCGAATTTTATACTTTCTGAATGGTCAATAGAAGGAGGGTGTCGGCTAAGTTACGAAGTAACTTGTCACACCCTCCTCGAACGGGAAAGACTATCTTATTTCGCGGCTTTCGCGTTCCACACGAGCGGAGTTTTGAACAGCTCGAAGCCTTCCAAGTCCTTCGACGTCGCCACGATGATGTTATAGTGACCGATTACCGTGGACGAGCCGAATTCGTACAGGAATTGCTGCAGCTTCTCCCATTCCGCCTTGGCCGCTTCCGGAGTCGCCGCGCCGCGGATGTCGACCAGCGCTTGCTTCACGGTGTCGTTGTTCAGACCGGCCCAGTCCGGGGTAACTGCGAGCAATTGCGGAGGAGTCGGTTGATAACCCGTGCTCGCGACGAACAGATCCCATTTGCTGCGATCGTTCTTCGTCTCCAGGAACGTCGGGAAATCGAAGTTGTCGACTTTGACGTTCATGCCGATCTGGCGAAGCTGCTCTTGAATGACCAGCGTAGCCGTGTACATCTCGGCGTAATCCTTCGTCGTCAGCAGCGTAATTTCTTCACCGTTATATCCGGCTTCCGCGAGAAGCTTCTTCGCTTTCTCCTGGTCGGCCTGGTTATAGAATTCCTTGCCGGCGTCTGTCGCCCATTGCACCTGACTGCTGCTCAGATAGCCCGGGGCGAGCGAATACAGCTCCGGCTTGGCGAAGCTTGCCAGCAGGATTTCGTCGTTGTTGAGCGCCGCGATGACCGCCTGGCGGATCGTCTGGTTGGCGAACAAGCCTTCGGACGTATTCAGGAACGCGGTCAGCGCCCCGGCCGGGAACGAATGCACGTCCACGTTCTTGTCTGCGGCCAGCTCGTCATAGCTCTCGATCGGAAGGCTGTCGGCCACGTCGTATTTGCCGGTCTTGACGCCCGCGATACGAGTCGCATGGTCCGTCACGAAGTGGAAATACAAGTTTTCCGTAGGCGCCTCCTTGCGTCCGTAGTAGCCGCTCGGCTCCGCTTCGATGCCTTGGTAATCCTCGTTCTTAACCAGGTGAATATACTGATCCTGCTTCCATTCCTTGAACTTGTAAGGACCTGTGCCGACATACTCCGTAATGCCCTCCGGTGGAGCGGACTCCACCATCTCCTTCGGCATGATCGAAGGGAATTGCGCTTGGGAAGCGATCAGAATGAGCACGTCGGAAGCCGGCTTCTCGATCGTCAATTTGACCGTATACGCGTCGATCGCCTCGAACTTCGCGTTCGTCAGCAGCACTTTGGCGCGGGACGACATCGCCAGCCAACGGTTCATCGAGGCGACGACGTCTTCGGAGGTCATCTCTTTGCCGTTATGGAACTTCACGCCTTGGCGCAATTTAAACGTATACGTCAAGCCGTCCTCGCCGATCTCCACCGATTCCGCCAGCTGCGGCATCGGCTCGTAGTTCGCGTTCAGCGTGTACAGCTGCTCGAAAATATAGCCCGCCGTATCCAAGGCGACGGCCGATACCGTCATCGCGGAATCCAATGTCGGAGGCTGCGCCGTCAGGGCGATGTTCAGTTCGTTCTTATATTCCTTGGAGCCCTGCTCCTGAGCCGGGCTGGCGCTGCCGGACGGGCTCTGGGAAGCGTTCTGGCCTCCGTTCGAGTCGTCTTTGCTGCATGCGGCCAGCACCGTCGTTAACAATAAGACCAATGCCAGCAAGCTTATCTTGTTGAGTTTCATTTCTGCTTCTTCCCCCTGGTCGAAATGCTGAATTTTCGGAATGTTCCAAAAAACATACTATTCCGAGTTGATATAATGGAATATTAATAGATTTAAATTCTGTTGTCAACTTCCAATCTCTGAGCATACACGGCTTACGCCGTCCTTAGGATCGGCGGGATCACGCGCATGAACGGAGGTGATTCGGATGCTATCCACGCCAATCCGCCAACCCAAGCCCAACCTATGCCATCTACGCCAATCCGCCAACCCGCGCCACCCTACGGCAATCCACCAACCTGCGCCACCCTACGCCAATCCACCAACCTGCGCCACCCCGCTAACGTAACGGTTGCCAGCGCCGCTAATCGTGCCATTTTCGCAATATAGAAATTGTAACGGTTGCAGCAGCGGCTATTTCAGCCGAAAACGCTCCGTTCCGCTCGATAACCCCGAAATAAGCGCGGTGGCAACCGTTAGCTTTTCGTTTTTCGAGAAAACGATCGATTAAGCGCTACTGCAACCGTTAGACGTTGCCGGCAGGATGCGTGCCGTCGATCGCATACGAATAATCGCCAAGGCAACCGTTAGCTTTTCGTTTTTCGAGAAAACGATCGATTAAGCGCTACTGCAACCGTTAGACGTTGCCGGCAGGATGGTGCGCCGTCGATTAGCATGCGACAATGGCTTAACCGGACAACATTGCGTCAAAACTCCTGCTCACAAGACCGCTCCCATCACGGCGCTTTCGAATTCGCGGGCGGTTTCCGCCTCGGAGCCTCCCGCGTTCGCGAGATTGATCATCAGCACGGCGAAGAGGTCCCTGCCCGGATCGATCCAGAAGTGCGTCCCCCATGCGCCGCTCCATCCGTAGCTCCCTGTCGTCAGCGGCGTCTCCGCGCTATCTCCTTCAGTGACGACGCGCATGCCGAGTCCCCACGTCTGCCAGCCGGGAAATCCCTCTATGCCGTCCGGAAGCTGCGGCGACGCCATCTCCCGCACCGTCTTCGCGCTCAAGATCCGCTTTCCTTCGAATTTCCCTTCGCCGGCCAACATTCGGGCGAATCGGCAATAGTCCTCCAACGTTCCGAACAACCCTCCGGCTCCGGAATAATAAGTAGGATGAGTTAAGGGGCTCTGGTCTCTCGATCTCCGCAGTCCCCCCTCCGCGCTCTCGTACAAGACGACGATCCGTGTCCGCTGCTCCGCCGAGGGCGTGAACGTCGTATCCCGCATGCCAAGTGGCTCGAACAACGCCCTCTCCAAATAAAGATTTAACGGCAGTCCCGAAGCGACCTCTATGACCCTTCCCAAAAGATCGAACGCGGCGATCGGACTGTACCCCGTTCGGGAGCCCGGTTGAAAATCGAGAGGCACGCTCGCCCATGCCGGAATATGGGCGGACAGCGTCGCTCCCGGTTCGGGCATCCTCAGCTCTTGAAAACCGACCGGGCCTTGCCCTAAGCCGCAGCTATGGGTCAGCAGATCGCGAATTGTGATCGGGCGGATCGCCGGCGTCAGCGTATAGGACGGAACGTCCTCCGGGATCGAGCCGGTCGGAGCGTCGGGATCGGGCTCGTAAGGAGCGACTTCCGTTCGAGCATTCGGGATCGCGACGAAAGAGTCCCTTTCGAATTCGGGAATGTACTTCCCGATCGGATCCTCCAGCCGAATTTTCCCTAGTTCGACCAGCGTCATGGCGGACGCGGCGACAATCGGCTTGGTCATCGATGCGAGCCGGAAGATCGAATCCTCGCGGAGCCGCAAACCTCTCTCCACGTCGGCATAACCTTGCACCGAGCAAAGCGCGGTCCGGTCTCCCCGCGACACGAGGAATGCCGCACCCGCCAGTTTTCCTTCGCGAATGCGCCGATTCAGCCTTTCCTTCGCGACGTCCAGCTTGGCTGCGTCCATGCCGGCCGGATCCGGAGAAATCGGCTTATTTTGTGAATCGAATGTCATAACCTCATCTGCTCCTTAGCCGCGATTTTCCTCGCTCTTGCCAGTGTCGCCGGCAGCAGCGGAACGGCGCCGGACCTGTACAACAGCATCCACCTCAGGAAGGCGATTCCCTCGAAAAGACGGAGGTCCTTTTCCGGGATCGGATTTTCCTTGAGATAGGCGGTCCGAAACGCCGCAGCCAGCCGTTCCGACGAGTAGAGGCGAAGCAGTACGAGGGACCATGCGAAATCGTATCTGTAATCCCCGGCTTGCCCGTTCGTCCAGTCGATAATCGTAAGCTCGCCATTCTGTTCGACAATGTTCTGCAGGTGGTAATCGCCGTGAATGATTCGTTCAGGAACGCCCGAGACGCACGCGAGAAGCCGATGCAGAGCTTCGCCCAGATCGGGGTGCGCTTCGATTCCGGGAAAAAAGTAACCGACCAGCTCCCGCCTCGGCAGCTCCACGTTCCCGATCGCCTCGATAGGAATGCGGTGAATATCGGCCAACAGAAACGCCAGCCTCGTCATCGTAGCGGCGTTGGCTTTCGCTACGCCCTCTCCTCCGTACGCGGTCAGCAGCGCCTGATGTCCATCAGGAGTCATCCCCCAGCCAAGCGCCTTCGGCACCGCGATTCCCCGCTCCCCCAATGCCGTCAACAGCCGATACTGGCAGCCGACGTCCGGCCGGGAGCCTTCGCTCCATATTTTCAGCACGAAGCGGCCTTCCCTTGAATCGATTCTCGCCACTTCGGCTTCAAAGCCCTGGTTCATGCGATGCACAGTCAAGGCGCCGGCCTCTCCGAGCAGCTTGTCCAAAGCCTCGGTCCCGTCCGTCCAACGGATGTCCGATATCGGAATGCTCAAGATCCGCTCATCTTCCTCTCCATCGATCGCTCGATTTCCCAACGTCTACTCTTATTGTAACTTGGACCCGACCCGCCGCAAAGCGTCGATACGGTGAAAAATCCTCCTTCCGAACGCATAGAAGCGTCAGGGAGGAGGATTTCCTTACAGATGGTTTCTGGCCTCAAGCGGATGGCCGATCGTCGGAAACTCCGCGATCCGAAGCTTCGCGCCGCCGTACGGAACGAGCTCAAGATCCTCGATCGGCTGGCCGTCCGCCCTCGGATGCATGGGCGGAGTGCCGGCGTTGTTGCCCTCCATTTTCCAATCGCGCACCAGCCGTCCCTTCGCCTTCAAACGAACGGGAGGATGGCTCGCGTCGAAGGGCTGGCAAGCGACATCGGACAATTCGGCTTCGTACTCGCTGTCCGCGAGCAGGCCGTATTTCCACGGAGAGCCGGGATACACCTCCCAATCGTGGAACTTCTCTCTCCGCTGCAGCAGCTGCCAGTTCTCCCGAATCGGCAGGGCGTAGACGAGCGGCCCGCGTTCTACGCTGACAGCGAGCAAATTGCGGGTAACGGTCTTTACGCGCATCGGCAGATGAAGCGTCAGCCGATCGCCGTTCGACCATTCGCGGCGAAGCTTGGCGTAGCCTTTCTCTATCGTCAGCGCCGTCTCTTCCCCGTTCACCTCTGCAGCTGGCCGCTCGCACCATTCGGGAATACGCAGCGAGATCGCGAATTCGGCCGGCCGTTCGAGCGCCAGCTCGATGTCCACCGACTCGCGGAACGGGTAATTGCCGCGGACCTTCACGATCGCTTCGGCTGCCGAACCGCCCGCTCCGACTTGCGCGGTTACCGTGCATGGCGCATACGACACCGCCGCCAGACCGCCCTCTCCGTCCCGCATCCAGAGATGAGCGACCAGCTTCGGCCAGCCCTGGTGCATGTTCGCCGTGCAGCAGCCGAAATTCGGCTCGAGGCCGAACAGATTCGCCTCGTCGCCGTTGCTCCAATCGCGGGGCGCCACGTTGCAGACGATCTGGTTCACCTGCTGGTCGTACTGGTGGGACGTCCAGTCGCGGGAGATGGCGGCCGGCAGTGCGTTAAAGGCCACCTTCTCGAGAATGTCTCCGAATCGGCCTTCTCCGAACGCTCTTGTCAGCTGCTCCATGGAGAACATATATTCCACGACGGCGCACAGCTCGACCCCTTGGCTGGGATGCGTGCCGGACAGCCACTCGTCTCCTGAGAACATCCCGTGCGCCTGACCGTGATGCGTCATCAAGCTGTCGATGCCGCGGTGCACCGCCTCCCGCTCCCGAGAATCGCCGGTCAGCTCGTACAGAACGCCTGGCGCCTTCATGCCCATTGCGACGTTGACGACATGCGTCTTCCAGTCCCACTGCTCGACCTTGCGCCAGAACGGAAAGTCTCGAAACACGCCAGTCCAGTCCGTCGTCTGTTCCGCCACAATGCCGGCCAGCTCCTTCAGTCCCTCTTCCCCGGTTTTCCGGTAGAGCCAATGGATCGACAGCAGCATTTCCATCCCGCGCGCTTGCGCCCAGCCGCGCAGCGGCTGCTTCGCGATCCGGCCGCGAACGTACCGGAAGTAAGAGGACAGGAACGGAACGACCCGTTCGTCCCCCGTCGCCTCCTCGTACTGCGTCATGACCTTCAGCATGATCATGTAGTGCCACCAGTCCTGCTCTTTATCGACGTCCCCGTTCACCGTCTCGATGCGATCCGGACCGAACGAGCCGTCCTCGCGCTGGCTGGCGAGCGCCCATTCGATCCAGCGGTTGGCCTTGGCGATCAGCCTCTCGTCTTCCAGCAAATAGGCGAGAGGAAGAAGGCCGTCCAAGTAGTACGGTCCGCGCTCCCAGCTCTCGCCCTTGCCGCCGAGCCAACCGTTGTCCGGTCCGACGTCCGCCCAATGCTCCTCCAGATGGCCCGTCAGGCCGTCCGCCTGTATTCGCAGCTGATCCCGCAGCCACTGCTCCGGCTTGATCGCGCCAAGAGGAAGCGCCTCGAACGCCGCATATCTTTTGCCCATTATCAACGACCTCGCTTATTCGGAAAATGGCTATCTCCTCCCGAATATAGCACGCTGGGGCCGTATCCACGATAACCTAACTCACACACTTTTTGTCCGATCGCAACCTCAACTTGATATAATGGATGCAGAGCTGCGAATGGAGGCGTTCCGAATGCTGCAGTTTATTTCCCCGCCCTTGCCGCATTTCATCACGTGCGGCGAAGATACGTATCCTGCCGGAGGCCGTCACGCCGACCGTTCCGGCATCGGCGTGTTCGATCTGCTGCTGGTGACGAGCGGGTGCCTGCACATGGCCGAGGAATCCCTGTCCGTTCCCGTGCCAGCCGGGTGCTTCGGCTTGCTTCGCCCGGACCGGGCCCATCGGACGACGGAGCCTTGCCGGGAAGAAACCCATTTCTACTGGATTCACTTCCAGACGGTCGGCAGCTGGAGCGAAACGGATTCCGCGAATTCCCCGAGCCAGCCCCGGCAGGAGAGCACCGACTATCCGACCCTGCTTCCATTCGCGCATTATTTGCCTCAGACCGGCAGGCTGCAATCGCCCGATGCCGCCTACTCGCTCCTGCGCCGCTTGCTCGCTCTTCGGGACGAGACGTCCGTATCTTCCTATTGGAGGCAGCAGCTTCTCTTTCAAGAGCTGCTTCTGCAGCTTCAGGAGGAGACGAAGCTGCCGGCCGGCGGCACGTATTGGGCGGTCGCCGAGGAAGCGGCCGCCTTCCTGCGCCGCAACTACCGGGATGCGTTCACCTATAAAAGGATGTCGGACGAACTGCATTTTCACGCCAACTATATATCTCTCTGCATGAAGCGGGTCTACGGGTGCACGCCGCTCGATTATTTAACCCGATACCGGGTGGAGCAAGCCAAACGTCTGCTGATCGATACGAACGAAGCCGTCGGACGGATCGCCGAACGGGCCGGATTCGGTTCGTTCCCGCACTTCGTGCGCTGCTTCAGCCGATTGGCCGGCTCGACTCCCGGGGCGTTCCGCAAGCGGTTCCGGCAGCCGTAACGCTCCGCTCTCCGACGCCCGACCCCCGCGTCTATCGGCGCTTGCCGAGCCAAGCCGCCAGCTCCCTGCGGTGCTTGTATGCCATAATCGCGAAGCTGCCGAGCCATACGAACAGCAGTTCGGCCTCCCGCTGAGCCGCCAGCAGGTACGCGGCCAGCAGCAGCGTGCCGGCGAGAACCTGCAGACCGTCCGACTCGGCGCTCTTCGTCCGGTCGCCGCGGGCCAGCCGGGCGCCTCCCTTCAGAATCGCCAGAATGACGGCATAGGCGATCGCCGCCTTGAATTCCGTCACCGCGCTCCACACCCCGAACGTCACCGCGATCGCCTTGCCTCCGCGTCCTTTCAGAAACGGCGAAAACGCATGTCCCGCGATCGGGGCAAGCGCGAGCGGAACCAGGCGAATGCCTTGGGCGAAGTCCGCTCCGGACAGCCACAGCAGCGGCAAATAGCCCTTCAGAAAATCCAGGACGATGCCCGCCAGGCCGAGCCGGAAGCCCGCCGCCTTCCACAGGTTCAGAGCGCCCGGATTGCCGTCGCCGACCTCGCTTATTTTTTTGTTTGCCGCCAGCCCCAGCCAATAGGAAAACATGAGCGAGCCGGACAAAAAAGCCGCTGCCGTCCACAGGAGCAGCATCATGTTCTCCTCCCGCTCCCGACCCGGACGTCTCTGCCCTTCCATCTGACGCGCCCAAGCACGGCCACCTGATAGAGCGCATGCGCCATAACGAATAGAAAAAACAGAGAAGCCAGCGGATGCAAAAGCGGAACGAGAAGGCCGAAGCTGCCGACATATCTCATCATGTAGAGCAATTGAATCGTATACGCCGCATAGCCGATCGCCAGAGGCAGCGCCCATGACGTCCAGAGCAGGGCAAGCGCGCTCTCCGACGCGAGAAGGCCCGCCATCCACAATGCCGCGCAGACGATCGTCCACCGGTTCAGCGTGGACGTGCTGAGAATGGCGCCCTTGCTGAACCCTTCGATCTCGCTGCGAATTCCTTGCGGGTACATGCGGAACGAAACCGTGCCGCCGCCGAGATAATTGGCGATCGGAACGCCGGCCTCCCGAAACTTGGAGCCGAGGAACAGATCGTCCAGCACTTCGGATTTGACGCTCCGATGGCCGTTGATTTTCTCGTAATCCTCTCTGGCCGCTACGATGCAGGAGCCGTAAAGCCCCTTCCCCGGATGATTTCTCTCGAACGGCGAAGTAAAGGCGAACGCTCCCAGCACATTAAAGACAAGCGCCAATCTTTCGTGCAGCTTCTCCGTCCGGTGGTACGGCACGACCGACACGACGCCGCCGGATCGCTCCCTTGCGCTCAGCAGGGAGGCCAGCGCGTCCGGCGCCAGCCGGACGTCGGCGTCCAGGAAGAGGAAGACGTCCCCCGAGGCGCGCAAATAGCCGGTCCATACCGCCCAGTTCTTACCCGTCCATCCTTCCGGAAGCGCGCTTCCGGCCACGACGGTAACGCCGTAGCTCTCGGCGATCTCTCTCGTCCGATCCTGCGACCCGTCGTCCACGACGATCGTTTCGTACGGCTGCGAGGTCTGCGCCTTCAAGGACTCGAGCAGGTACGGCAAGTTGCGCTCCTCGTTCCTGGCCGGAATAATGACCGATACCTTCGCGGCCCCCGCGCCGGGCCCGCCGGAGACGGGCAGCAGATTGCGCCGGAAAAGCAAAAAGCCGGACAGGCACCCGACCGATACGATGATCCCGATGCAGACCCAGCTCCACATGTCCATCCTTCCGCCTCCTTCGTCTCTTCATTTATATGAGAAGAAATGATAAGCGTAGACATGGATTCGAGGACAACGAGACCGGCGCGCAGACTATCGCCGGGAGGATGATCGGCGGGACAGCTTCCATGTCTCTGGTCAAATGACCCTTATTCGACATTGGCGGCCGTTTTCCTGTCTGATCGGCGTTTAAACGCGGTAGCGCGGATTTGAGCTTCGAACCTCCTGCATGGCGTCCGTCAAGCTGGTTCCTGCCTCCCTCAGCTCGTCGATGCGAACGTCGGCCCGGATCAAGCCTTTATGCAGAACGATGGCGCGGTCGATCACGTTCTCGATCTCGTCGATCAGATGAGTGGCGATCAGAACCGTCTCGTCCCCTCTCAGACCGGACATGACGAGCTTCAGCGACTCGCGCCTTGCGAAGACGTCCTTTCCTGTGAACGGCTCATCCAGCAGCAAATAATCCGGCCGCTTGGCCAGGCCCGCGCTCATCTCAAGCTTCATCTTCTGCCCTTTGGAGAACGTTCGGATGCCGCGACGGGCGGGCAGCTCGTAACGCTCCAGCAGCTCCGCGAAATACGCCCGATCGAACCTCGGATAAAATGCGGCCAAAAACGCCGCGTACTCCGCCGGAGTCTTGTTCGGCAGGAAGCTTCCCTCCTCGGTGACGAACGCCATTCGTTCGTATTGCTCGATGACGGGTCTGCCCTCGATCGTGATTTCGCCGTTCTGCAGCTCGCCGATGCCCATGATCGCCTTAAGCAGCGTCGTCTTGCCGCTTCCGTTCTCGCCCAGAATGCCGACAACCTCGCCTTTCGGAATGTTTAGTTCGTTCACGTACAGCAGGGCGTTGCTCGTCGGATAGCGCTTATCCACATATTTTAACTCGATCACGGCCATACCTCCCCGGCATTCCCAAGCTTTATTCGACGGCGATATTCGTAAAAAATCTGTATTCCAGCTGCGAGTAGCCGAAGCTTCCCTGCGCCGGAGACAGATTGTAGACCCGGATGTTGTCCTCGTTCAAGTCGGTTACAATCTCGCCCTTATAGATCAGCTGCGCGCCGTCATAGACATACAGGTACAGGCTCTTCGACCGCGCGATCTCGTACAGAACCCGGGGCTCCTCCGTCTCCGCGCTCCGAAACGATCTGAGCGCATACAGCTTGCCGTCCCGGTAGCTCAAGTGCGAAACGCCGTTGTAGGTATCCTCTTCTCCGTCGGCGAACGAAAGCTCCGAACGTCCGGCAAGCTCGACTCCGCCGGCGAAATCGAAGCTGAACGCCGTCATATCCGTTCGCTCCGCAGTCGAAGACCCTCGGCGAAAATTCAACGTTAACGTCAGCCGATCATGATCGGGATAAGCCTCATAGCCCTCGTAATAAGAAACGGCGTCGGCCGGCCGGGAATCGTCGGCCCTCGCGGGCAGATAGAAATCCGGAACGGCGGCTTCCCCTAACAGCTCCCCGCTTTTGCCGTCGTAGCTCCTGACGCGGAGGGCGCCGTCCTCGGCGGAGATTAAAGCGAGCCGATCGCCCACCGCCTCCAGCCCGAGAACTTCGATTCCCGGATTCTCCCCGGTTTCCCGCTCATTGGCGTCAAGCGGGATGTCGACGATGGCGCGGGAGACGTAATCCTCCGGATCCATCGGCCGGAAACTCCAAGGATAAAATGTAAGCTCGTAGATGGCGCTCGATCCGACGAACTGCGTCGATACCGGAACGGTGTAATAGACGCTGCCCCCGATGACGGCCAAGCCGTACTCCGGCGGATTCGCCAGCTTCGTTCCCTCG
Source organism: Cohnella hongkongensis (assembly GCF_042654645.1). NCBI lineage: Bacteria > Bacillati > Bacillota > Bacilli > Caryophanales > Paenibacillaceae > Cohnella > Cohnella hongkongensis. The sequence goes on from NZ_JBHSEP010000006.1 coordinate 128,726, forward strand.
TCTTGGCCTTCCGGCTTGCGGCGCTGGGAGGGAGGCGTGACCTCGGCCATCCCCTCCGGAATCGTATAGCCCTTGTTCGTCATCCGCCTCGACGTAATCGTATGCAGCGTGCTCGTATCGGCTACGCTGAACTCCATGTCCCCAAACCGCTTCGACCGGCCCGGCACATAGCGGTAAACATCGGCCCATTGCGGCTGCTCGAGCAGCTTCGTATCGGCTTCGATTCGTCCATCCGCCACGCGGAACGACGAAAGATGAGCTCCGTCCCTCAACTCGCCGCGAATCGTCACGTTCCGGATCGCTTCGCGGCTGCCGCTCAAATCCCGAATTTCGAATGTCCCGTTGTCTTTTGCCCCGTAAGCTGCCGTCCCCAATGCGATCAGGATCGCGATCGCCGCAGCCAGCGCGGGCAGTGCGGCATGCCGTTTGATGATCTCCATTCCCGGTTGCTCCCTTCCCTCCTGCGTTACGCGATTGCCCCTCTGCGTATGAGACGCAAGCTATGCCAGACAAAAAAGCCGCTCAGCGCAAGCAACAGCGCATTGCTCATGTACAATCCCGTTGGCTCGCTGTAGGGGTTCAGTTCGTTCAGACGATACCCGAGCGCCCGGATTCCGAGCCAGACGGCCGCGACAATGAACGCTAGTCCCGAGTATTTCCGGCTGCGCTCGCAAAGCGCCAAATAATAGAGCCCGGTCGAGACGGCGAGAAGCAGCGCCAGCGTCGACAGCATCCGGCTGAAGCTCAGCGGAAGCAGCAGACGGAAAAATTCCGAGCGAATCATCGCCAGAAAATACCCGTTGTTCATGACGAACTGTCCGTTTCCATAGCTGGCGACCTTGCCCGCGTACAGACTGTAGCCGAGCCGGATGGCGACCAGTTGTGCCGTCAACAGCAGGAGCAGACAAGTCGCAAAGACGAGAACCTTGCTGAAATACAGCGCCTCTCTGCGCACCGGCAGCGTCAAATACGTATAGACGCTCTTGCTGCCCCAATAATCCGCGTACACCGTGATCAGAAAAAAGGCGCAAACGAGCGCAAACAAGATCAGAAACAGAACAATGCCGCCGGAGGAAACGTACAGATCCTCGTAGCGTTCGGTCACCGAATATTCGCTGTAGCGCTCCAATTGCCGCTGCAGGAGAAGCAGCGGCGCGACGACCGCAGCGGCGCATACCGACGCGATAAAGGCAAGCCATTTGGCAAATTCGAAATTTAACAGACGATAGAACCCTCGCATCGCTCGGACAGCCCCTTGATTGTATTATTCCGGTAGTACAATGAAGTGAAAAAAAAACTACTCCCAGTTTTCGCTAATGAGCTCGACTACCGTCTTGAACGACAAGTGAATTTCTTTGGCCGACTCGACGAACGAGCGCACTAGCTCGCGGGTCAGCTCCTCTTCGATTCGGCGAAAAATCGCGTCGTCGACGTAAACGACGCTGCCAAGCGTGCTGCTTGTGCGAACGAACCCCTCGTCCTCCATCAGCTTGAACGCCTTCTGTACCGTATTCGGATTAATGCTGAGCTGTGCGGCCACCTCTCTTCTCGAGGGCAGCTTGTCGCCGGACACCGCCCTGCGCAGCAGAATTTGCCGCTTCACGTACAGTACAGCCTGCAGGTAAACGGGGTCCTTGTTATTCAGCTTAAGCTCATAGAAATTCAGCACGCCCGTTCTCACCTGCCTTAAAGGTCAATTGTATTATTTCACTAGTACAGTGAACGTGTCAAGACACTCCCCGCTTACAGCCGCCTCTCCGGTTGGTCCGTCAGCTAGTCAAGTCCCCGGCGACGCGCCCAAAGAGCCGTGCAGCAGACACGGCTCCTCGGTGCAGCGATCGGTCTCGCCCTCTCCGGCAGGCGGTCAGCTCCTCTTCTTCCGGGTCATCACGTCGAAGATGACCGCGGCCGCCAGGACGCCTCCCCGAATCATATACTGGTAGGAGATGCCGACTCCGAGCAGGTTCATCCCGCTGGACAAGGAGGCCATGACGATCGCCCCGATGATCGAACCGGTGACCTTGCCGACGCCGCCTGCGGCGGACACCCCTCCGACGTACGCGGCGGCAATGGCGTCCAGCTCGAACAGCGTGCCGGCCGTCGTCGTCGCCGACTGCAGCCGGGACGTGTACAGAATGCCGGAAAGCGCCGAGAGCAGTCCCATGGAGCCGAAGACGATATAGGTGATTTTTTTGACGTTGATTCCGCTCAGATGAGCGGCTTCGGGGTTGCTGCCTACGGCGTATATATTTCGGCCGAGCACCGTCTTGGTCGTCAGGAAGTGGTACACGACGACCACGATCAGCATGATGATCACCGTCCAGGAAAAGCCGTTATAGCCGGCGATAATCCACGTAATATAGGCGATAATCGCCGATACGAACGCCAGCTTCAAGACGAACATCTGCCTGGATACGACCTCGAGCTCGTACTTGAGCTTGTTTCTGCGCTTCGAGATTTCGCTTGCAATATAGAGCGCGATAAACGCCGCCCCCAATAGCAGAGAGAGCAGATTCAGCCCTCCGACCTTGGCCAGCTCGGGAATGAAGCCGTTGCCGATGGCGTTGAAGTGCTCGTTCTTGATGTTGATCGTTCCCGTCTTCTCCGTCACCCGGAGAAGAGCTCCACGGAAAATCAGCATGCCCGCAAGCGAAGCCACGAACGAAGGAATGCCGATCGAAGCGACGAGCACTCCGTTGAACAATCCGACGACGACGCCGAGCGCGAGGATGATCGGAATCGTCAGCAGGACGGGAACGCCGGCCTGGGTAAGCAGAATGGCCGCGATCGCGCCCAGAAAACCGGCCGCGAAGCCGACGGACAGATCGATATGGCGAATGACGATGACGAGCGTCATGCCGACGGCCAATACGGCGATATATCCCGTCGCGTCCAGCAGATTGCTGATGTTGCGCGAGGAGATGAACAGGCCGTCGGTCATGATCGTAAAGACGAGCATAATTACGAATAAGGCGATGTACATGCCGTACTCGCGAATGTTCACCTTAACCAGCGACTTCGTTTCGTTGAACAGATTCATAGGTGATCCTCCTATTGCCTATTGCGTCGCGAGGTGCATAATCTTCTCCTGGTCGGCCGCCTCGATCGGCAGCTCCCCCGTCATCCGCCCCTCGGCCATGACGTAGATCCGGTCGCTCATCCCGAGCACCTCCCCGAGCTCGGACGAGATCATCATAATGCTCATGCCTTCCGCGATCAGCTTGTTCATGATCGTATAGATTTCGTATTTGGCGCCGACGTCGATGCCGCGGGTCGGCTCGTCGAGGATCAGCAGCTTGGGCGCCACGAACAGCCATTTCCCCAAGCTCACCTTCTGCTGATTGCCGCCGCTCAGATTGCCGACGATCTGCTCTACGGAAGGCGCTTTCACGTTAAGCGACTGCTTGTAGCGATTGGCGACGCGAATCTCCTCGTTATCGTTAATGACGCCATGCGAGGCGATGTCCCGCAGATTGGCGGCGCTGATATTGCTGCGAATGTCCTGGATGAGAAATAGCCCGTCTCCCTTCCGGTCCTCGGTCACGTAGGCGATGCCCGTGCGAATCGCGTCGCTCGGATGCCTCAGCTCGGCCCGGGTCCCGTCGACCCGCAATTCGCCGCTTAGTCTGTAGGCTTTCGGGTTGCCGAACAGACTCCGGGCGAGCTCCGTTCTTCCCGAACCCATTAACCCGGCGATGCCGACAATCTCCCCTTGTCTCACGTAAAGGTTGACGTCCTTCACCACCTGCCTGCCAAGCTGCGCGTCGTAGGCCGACCAGTTGCGCACCTCCAGAACGGGATCCCCGAGCTTCCGCTTCGTCCGCTTCGGGTAGATGTCGTCAATCTCTCTTCCAACCATATTTTTGATAATGACGTTCTCCGAGAGCTCTCCCTTGGAAGCATCCAGCGTGCAGATCGATCTGCCGTCGCGCAGCACCGTCGCCTTGTCGGCGATGGAGATCACTTCCTTCAGCTTGTGGGAGATCATGATGCAGGTCATGCCCTGGCTCTTCAGCTCGCGCAGCAGCGAGAGCAAATTCTCGCTGTCGTTCTCGTTCAAAGCCGCCGTCGGTTCGTCCAGAATGAGCAGCTGGACCTCCTTGCTAAGCGCCTTGGCGATCTCTACAAGCTGCTGCTTGCCGACGCCCAAATCTCTAATCCGCGTCTCGGGGCTCAGATTCAGCTTCACCTTCTGCAGCATTTGCTTGGCCTGGACGATCGTGCGATTCCAGTCGACAATGCCGCGGCGGGCCACCTCGTGGCCTGCGTAGATGTTCTCGTATACGGTCAGGTCCGGAAACAGGGCGAGCTCTTGATAAATAATGGCGATGCCCGCCTTGACGCTGTCGCTGATCCGATGAAATTGCTGCACGCGGCCGTCGAACACGATGTCGCCCTTATACGTGCCGTGCGGATAGACGCCGCTCAGCACTTTCATGAGCGTGGATTTCCCCGCCCCGTTCTCCCCGATCAGGCAGTGGATCTCCCCGCGCTCCACCTTAAAGTTGACGTCGGCCAACGCCTTCACGCCCGTAAACTCCTTCGAAATCCCGTTCATCTCCAACAAGTAGTCGTTCATCCTCATGCGCTCCTTCGCCAAGCCGTCGATTCATTGCGGAATAGCGGCAGACGATCCGCCGCTATTCCGGGCTGTCTATGTCGCTGTTACAGTCCGGTAAAATCCCCCGCCTGATAATAAGCCGAATCGATAAGTTCCTTCTTGACGTTCGACTGCTCGACGACGATGACGTCGGTCTGCTTCGCTTTCACATCGATTCTGCCGTTGTGATAGGAGCCCGTCGTCTCCGGCGTCTCGCCCTCGAGAATCGCGACCGCCATCGCCATCGCGTCCTTCACGAGCGTGCGCACGTCCTTGAATACGGTCATCGACTGCTTGCCGTCAATGATATACTGCACGGAAGCTTTGTCCGCGTCCTGGCCGGTGACGACGTAGCTCGTCACTGCGGAGTCGCTCGCGAACACGTCGGCGATCGAGCGGGACGTTCCGTCGTTCGGGGCGAGAATGACGACGTCGCCCTTCATATCCGCAGCCGCGGCGGTCAGGTGCGTCTGCGCTTTGTTCTTGGCTTCGTTGGCGTCCCAGTTCGTCGTCACCTGGCCGATGATCTTGCTCATCTGGTCGCGGGTCAGCTCGGCCGAAACCTTCAGCGCCTCAGCTTCGCTGGAATTGGCGATCTTGAACGTGCCGTCGGCGATCTTCGGCTGCAGCACCTTCCAGGCGCCCTCGAAGAACAGAAAGGCGTTGTTGTCGGTGGCCGCGCCCGCGTACAGATAGAGAGGCTGGCCGGGGCCTTGGGCATGATCGACGAGGTACTGGGCTTGTGCCGCTCCCACCGCAACGCTGTCGAACGTGACGTAATAGTCGACCGCGTCCGTATTCGTGATCAGCCGGTCGTACGAGATGACCTGGATGCCTTCCTTCTTGGCCGCTTCCACGGCAGCGGCGGCCGCGTCTCCGTCCGGCGGACAGATGATCAGCACTTTGATGCCTTTGTTGATCAGCGTTTCTACGTTTTCCTTCTCCTTGGCGGGAGAGCCCTGGCTGAACAAAATTTCGGTCTTGTACTCCGTGTCCTTGAGCGCATCCTTGAACCGCTGCTCGTCCTGTACCCATCTCTCCTCGTCCTTGGTCGGCAGGACGATGCCTACGCTGATCTTGTTGTCGTTGCCGCTGCAGGCCGAGCCGATAACGGCGAGCAAAATGACGGCAAGCGCTAATGAGATGAATTTCAGGTTTTTCTTCATTTTTGTACCCCTCTCAAAAAATGGTTTCTTGGCCAACAACGACACTATACCATCGGAACGAGAGGATGAAAGCGCTATACGATAGCACTCTTTTGCGACCGTCTATACTTTTTTAAGCTTGTGGCGAGTAGGATGAGCTTAGTCGCGGAACCGAGACTGCGGGCTAAGGCTAAAAAAGTCCTTGGCGCTGCCCGCGCTGCAGGGAGGGGGAGGGGGAGGGGGAGGGCGGGGGAGGGGAAGGTTGTGGGAGGCAGCACTGCTGTCAGGTTAAGCAAACGGTCAAAAGCAGCCTTCATCCAACTCCAGTTGCGCTGATTTTCGACTGATGCGAAGGAGGAGCAGCAACGGAAAGAACCCGACTTGCGATTCCGTTAAAAATATCTCTCAACTGGGACGATTCCTGCTAGTTTCGGGAGATGTTCATGCGCGAGGAGTCCCGACGGTCATCGCGAACAAAGGCCAATTCACGCCTACCCACGCCAACTTGCGCCGACCCACCTCAGCACACTCCAACTCGCGCCAACGCGCTCCACCCCGCCAACTCAAGCTAGCCCGCCAATCCACGACAGCCCACCAACCTACGCCAACACTCCAGCACACTCCAACTCGCGCCAACGCGCTCCACCCCGCCAACTCAAGCTAGCCCGCCAATCCACGACAGCCCACCAACCTACGCCAATACTCCAGCACGCCCCAACTAGCGCCAACGCGCTTCACCCCGCTAACGTAACGGTTGCCAGCGCGGCTAATCGTGCCGTTTTCGCAGTACGGAGATTGTAACGGTTGCAGCAGCGGCTATTTCAGCCGAAACGCGCCGTTTCGCTCGATAACCCCAAAATAAGCGCGGTGGCAACCGTTAGCTTTTTCTTTTTCGAGAAAACGATCGATTAAGCGCCACTGCAACCGTTAGACGTTGCAGGCAGGATGCGCGCCCTCGATTAGCATGCGACAATGGCGGAGTTCTGACGCTATTAGCGAACAAAGGTAGCTCACGCCAACTTTGCGCCAACCCGCTAACGTAACGGTTGCCAGCGCGGCTAATCGTGCCGTTTTCGCAGTACGGAGATTGTAACGGTTGCAGCAGCGGCTATTTCAGCCGAAAACGCGCCGTTTCGCTCGATGACCCCAAAATAAGCGCGGTGGCAACCGTTAGCTTTTTCTTTTTCGAGAAAACGATCGATTAAGCGCCACTGTAACCGTTAGACATTGAAGGCAGGATGCGCGCCGCCGATCGCATACTATCGATCGCATACCATCGATCTCATACGACAACGGCATTGGCATAACCTGACGACATTGGGGAGCAAGCGGTAGGCAGGCGGGGCAATGCAGTCGGAGCCGTTTGTTTCACCGTTGCGGACGCAGTCGACGATTCCGGTAACGGAAGTCGTAGGGGATGAAGAAAAGGGGAAAGTAATAAGGTTGCTCCGGCTGAGAGTTGCTCCGGCTGAGAACGAACGCCCGCGTATTGAGATAAATCGATCGTCGTCCGGGGCATATCCGCAATAAGGGGATGGAAAGCAAGCCTGGCTTGCCCGCATCGTCCATCAGCGATAATGGCCCAGCCCGTCCGTCTCGTACGCGCAGAACTAGTCGTATTCGGGGCAACGGTCAGTTCGTCATCGAACGGCGCTTCGTCCCTTCGTCATTTCGCCAGTAGGCATATACGAGCCTGACGAAGAAGCAAAGGGAATCTAGCTCGAAATTGCGTTCCCGTACCTGCGGCGGCGGCACGGGAACGTCCGTGACGTCCGCCGCGTCCCGGTGGCAGCCGTTCGGCTCTTCGTTGATGGCGTTGGCCTAAGAGCGTGCAGCACACACGCCGCCTGGCGCTGAACGAGTCAGAGAACGATAGGGCAATCTCCTCCCTTCGGCCGCTTGCGGAATGTAATGGAACATCTGCTCGACCGAATCCCGAAGCCGCATCGCCGGAATTTATCTCCCGTAACGACGAAAGCCGTTCCGTCCTCGCACTGCTTGGTCGTCGTCTCCAGCGTATTCGGTAACAATTGCGGAACAGGCGGAGCAAACCAGGCAGCCCTCCAGCCAGCTCTCCGCTTTCTCCAAAACGACTTTCACCTTGGAGGCAGCTACACGGAGGCAGCTCCACGGAAGGCAGCTCCTCGGAAGGCAGCTCACGGAGGGCAGCTTATGCTTCTGGTGCATGGAGGCTCATTGTCTTCCTTTCCGACGCGCCGATTCCTCGCACGCAACGACCCGCAGCTCGGCCGTATTGAGGCTGGCGGAGCTGCCGCCGATTCCGACGACGAACAGGCCGGGCTCGACCTCGCCTCCCTTGTCCGGGTGAAGGAGCTGCAGCGCTTCTTTGCCTAGCGGGAACGCCACTTCCACGGACTCCCCGGGCTCCAGATAAACTTTGCAAAAGCCCTTCAGCTCCCGTTCCGGCCGCGTGTACGTCGAAACGACGTCGGTCACGTACAGCTGAACGACTTCGGCCCCGGCCCTACTGCCGGTATTCGCGACGGTCACGGCCGCGTTCGTCGTTTCGTTCGCCGCGATACGGTCCGAGCCGAGCCGAATCGGGCCGTAGGAGAAGGAGGTGTAGCTGAGCCCGTGTCCGAACGGGTATTGCGGCGTCAGATCGTACTCCAGATATCGCTTGCCCCGGGTCCGCTTCCCGTAATACGCCAAAGGCAGCTGACCTTCGTGGCGCGGAATCGTAATCGTCAGCTTCCCGGACGGGTTGGCGTCTCCGAACAGCAAATCGGCGATGCCGTTGCCGCCTTCCTGTCCGGGATACCACGCCTCGAGAATCGCGTCGGCGTGCTCGTCGATCCAGGGCTCGACGATCGGGCGGCCGTTGATATACACGACGACGAGCGGCTTGCCCGCCTCCTTCAGATGTTGGGCAAGCTCAAGCTGCACGCCCGACAGGCGGAGAGACACGCGGTCGATCCCTTCGCCGCAATCCATGTCGCTTTCGGCCGAGTCGCTGACGACGGAAGCGCCGGTCCGAAGATCAATGGTGCCTTCCCCGAAATCCCTGGCGCTGGAGCCGCCGAGGACGAGCACGGTCAGATCCGCTTCCTCGGCCGCCGACCGCGCCCGCTTGAAGCCTTCCTTGGACTGCCCGCGAACGCTGCAGCCCGGCGCGTACAGCACTTCCGCCGATGTCCCCTTCAGCTTCCCGGCGATCCCGTCCAATACGGTTGCGACGCGTTCTCTCGCTTGCGGGGACGTGTAATCGCCCAGCTGGTTGTACATCCGGTCGGCATTCGGACCGACGACGGCGATTTTGCGAATCGCATCCGCCCGCAGAGGCAGCGTCGCCCCCTCGTTCTTGAGCAGCACCGTTCCTTCCGCCGCGGCCTGCCGCGCCAGGCTCCGGTGCTCCGCCCGGCCGATGACCGCCGCGCTCCTGTCCGGGTCGGCGTAGGGACGCTCGAACAGGCCAAGCCGGAACTTGGCCGTCAGTACCCGCAGTACGGCTTCGTCCAGCTCGTCGGACGATACGAGCCCTTTCTCCAAGGCGCTCTTCAGATGGCGGCCGAACATGCTCCCCGACATTTCCATGTCGACGCCGGCCCGCAGCGCAAGCGCCGAAGCCTCCGCTCCGTCCTCGGCCGATTGGTGCCCGTTCGCCAGCATATCGACGGCTCCGCAATCGGTAATAACGAAGCCGTCGAACCCCCACTGCCCGCGCAGCACGTCGGTCAGCAGATAACGGTTCGACGTGCACGGAACGCCGTCGATCTCGTTGTACGCCGGCATAATGGACAAAGCTCCCGCCTGAACGCCCTTGCGAAAAGGCGGAAGATCGATCTCGTGCAGCTCGCGCGGCCCGATACGAGCGGGCGCTCCGTTGCGCCCGCCTTCGGAGGCTCCGTACGCCGCAAAATGCTTTAGCGTGACGCCGAGGCTGTCGGGTGCGTCGAGTCGCTCTCCTTGCATGGAAGTTACGGCCGCGGCGGCCATCTCGCCGGCAAGATAAGGATCTTCCCCGTAGCATTCCTCCGTTCTGCCCCATCTCGGATCCCGAACGACGTCCAATACCGGCGAATAGGTGACCGCTCCGCCCTGCACGCGCGTCTCCAGCGCCACGGCCCGGCAGATCCGCTTGTACAGCTCGACGTTCCACATGCTTCCCATCGACAGAGGAACCGGGAATACCGTCGCGCCGATCGCCATATGGCCGTGAGAGCATTCCTCTCCGAACAGAATCGGAATGCGCAGACGGGAAGCCTCCAGGGCGAATCTTTGAATGACGTTGACCGCCTCCGCCCCTTCGCGGGGCGACAGTCCGGTGCGGAGCGTGACGCCCGTCCACGGGTCCGCCCGCAGCGTGCCGTACAGCGAGCCGACGCCCCGGCTGCGAACCTCTTCCTTGAATGCGTCCGTCAGCTTGACCGGACCTCCGTCCGGATTTCTTTCGTACGTTTTCCAGCCGAACAGCTGAGTCAGTTGGCCGATCTTCTCGTCGACGTTCATGAGCCCGAGCAGGGCCGAGGCCCTGCCCGCCGGAGACAACCCGCTATCCAAATGCTCCATCCTACTCTCCCCTTTCGCTCGAGCTCCCTCAGCCAGCAAGGCCGCTCCCCCCTCTGGAGACCGGTCTTGCTGGCGGACGGCGCTATCTTTATTATCGGTTTGCCAGCCATTCCTTGAACTGCTTCTCGTATTCGGCGACGACCCTGTCCAGCCCGGCGGCCTTCATGTTGGCCAGCACCTTGTCGAACGCCTGCTCGCAGCTGACGACGCCGAAGCGACGCTGGTCTTCATTTCGGCTACCGTGTTGGCATATTCCGCCGCCACGTTCGTCGGGTCGAAATGAAAGCCGATCGTGATGCTGTTCAGCGTATCCTCGGTTAGGAGGCTCCTTATCGGTTCGGTGAAGGAGTAACGCGGCGGTTCAATGGAGGTAGAGGCATCGCCGCCGCCGATGCCCGACTGAGGAGAGGCGAAGCTTTTCTTATGGCCGTGAAGAAGAAGACCGCTCCGGACAGGCTATTCGCCTGTCCGATACACGTCTTCGCGGGAATGGAAGCCGTCGGCGACAATCGTCTCGTCGATGTTGGACCGGTCGACGGCGATCGGCGGAAGCAGCACGGACGGCACTTCGATCTTGCCGTTGTTGATTTTCCGGGGCGCGTCCACGTTCTCTCCCCGGGCCAGCCTGACGGCCAGCTCTGCCGCCTTGTCGGCGAGCGACCGGATCGGCTTGTATGCGGTCATCGTCTGCGTGCCGTCTACGATCCGCTGCACGCCGGCCAGCTCCGCGTCCTGGCCGGCGACCGGAATCCGGCCGGCCAGCCCCTGCTCCTCAAGCGCCTGTATGACGCTGCCCGCCGTGGCGTCGTTGGCAGCGATCACCGCGTCTATCCGGTTGCCGTTGGCGCTCAGCGCGTCTCTCATGTTGGACAGCGCGTTGGCCGGCAGCCAGTCCTTCGTCCACTGGTCGTAGACGACCGTAATGTCGCCGCGGTTGATCAAAGGCTGCAGCACGTTAAACACGCCCTTCTTGAGCAGGTGGGCGTTGTTGTCCGTATCCGCGCCTCCGATATATACGTATTTGCCCTTCGGAACGAGCTTCGTTATCGCGGCCGCCTGAAGCTCGCCGACCTTCTCGTTATCGAAGGAAACGTACAGGTCGATATCCGCGTTCTTGATCAGACGATCGTAGGACAGCACCCGAATGCCCGACGAATGGGCCTTCTTGACGATAGCCGCCATCGCTTCCGCGTCGTGCGGAACGACGACGAGAATGTCGACCCCCTGGCCGATCAGCGTCTCGGCCTGTTCGATCTGCTTCGCGTCGTCTCCGTTGGCGGCCATCACGCTCGCCTCCGCGCCCAGCGCCTCCACTGCCCGCTTGAACAAATCCCGATCCTTCAGCCATCGTTCCTCCTGCAGCGTATCCATGGAGAAGCCGACTTTGATTTTGCGTTCTTCTCCCGTTCTCTCCGGCCCAAGACCGCCGCCGGGGTCCGCGGCGAACGGGGATGCGGCGGCTGGCGGCGATGCGCCTCCGCTGTCCGTCCCTTCGCAAGCCGCAAGCCAGCAGACCGACGCCAGCACCAATGCCTGTATCGTTTTAAACGTTCCGTACGACAGCCTCACGGACATCTCCTCCTTTTTTCCGGCCGTCTTCGCTCTGCGCGCCTCTGTCCTCTTCCCTCGGGACGCCCGTTCATCCCCGCCTCACCGGCAGCGTCCTGCGGTATTCGGTCGGAGTGACGCCGCACGTTTTTCTGAACACCTTGCTGAAATAATTCGGATCATGGTAGCCGACTTCGAACGTAATCTCCTTCAGGCTCTTGTCCGGATCCGTCATCAGCCTCTTCGCCTTGTCGATCCGGCATTCGGTCAGAAAGTCGATATAGTTGACGCCCAGCTGTTCCTTGAACATTTTGCTGATCGAGTACGGGCTAAGGTCGAATCTCCTGCCGATGGCCTCCAGCGTGATGTCCTCGTGCGAATGCTCGGCGATATACCTCTCGATGAGCCGTACCGTATCCGGCTCCAGCGCGGCTTGGCGCTCCTCGTGGGCTTGGCGCATTCGCTCCACCAGCAGCCCCGCTTCGGCGATAAGCTGCCGGTAATCCTGAGCTTGGAAGGAATAGATCGGCGTATCCGTCTCGACGCCCATCTCCAGCATAACCCGCGAGACGATCCAGAGCAGCTCCAGCACGCGCTGCTGAGCCTGCAGCAGATCGGCTCCCTCGTTCTCGCAGCTGCGAACGAAGTTCAGAACGTCCGCCTCGATCCGCTCCCACTGACCGAGGCGGATGTGCTCGAAAAATCGCTTCTCCCGCTGCTTGGCATAGGAGCCGTCCCGAACGGCGCCGAGCAGGGGCACGTCCTCGTAGAAGCGATATTTCACCGGAAGCGACGAATTCGCCGAAGCGATCAGCGCTTCCTGATACGATTGTCGGATCTGGCTGAGCGACGCGCAGACGCCGCCGATGCCGACGAACCAGCCCGCACCGGACTCCGCTCCCGCCGCGGACAGCAGCTCCCTGGCCAAGGCGATCGCTTGGGACCGGAACGACAGCCCCGGATCCCGGAACGCGACGATCGGGATCTGTCTGCCGTACATCGCTCCTACCCAGCCGCTGCCCGCCTTTCGGATCTTCTCTTTGACCGCGGGATATCGGCTTTCCGAGCCGGGCGGCAGCAGGACGATCATCGCGAAGCGCTCGTTCGTCGTTCTCGAGCCGAGCAGGCCGATCAATTCGTCCAGGTGAACGTCATGCACATGATCGAACAGCAGCTGCGTGACGACATCGGTCTCGACGAGCGGCATCGTCCTGCGCAGGGCGTCCCGCTGAAGCCGCTCCTCCTCCTGCGATTGACGCTCCTCCTCGATCTCCTTCAACACTTTGCCGACGGTCTCGACGATGTCCGCCGCCTTGCTCGGCTTAAGCAAGTAATCCTTGACTCCCAGCTTGATCGCGGAGCGGGCGTATTCGAACGTATCGTAAGCCGTCACCATAACGAATTTGACTTCAGGACGCACCGCCTGAATCCGCTCGACCGCCTCTAGTCCGCTCATGCCCGGCATCCGGATATCCATCAGAACGACGTCCGGCCGCCACTCCTCGGCCATCCGCAGGGCCAGTCTTCCGTTCTTCGCTTCGGCGATCTCCAGGCCGGGATAGCTTCTCCCCAGAATGGCCCGCAGCCCCTCCCGCTCGATCTGCTCGTCATCCACGATCAGAAGCTTGATCATACGTTCCGCTCTCCCTTGCTTTCGGAATGCTAAGTACGACTTTCGTGCCGCGTCCCGGCCCGCTCTCGATATCGATGACGTCCTCGCGACCGTAGAACAGCCGGAGCCGCCGGACGACATTGCTGAAGCCGATTCCGGTCGTATGGCCGCCTTCCGGGTCGACGGAACGCTCCTCCAGAATCTGCTCGATCCGCTGGCTGGTCATGCCCGGACCGTCGTCCTCGATCTCCACCGCCACCCGCTCCGGTTCGTCGACAACGCGAAACCAGATCGAGCCGCCCTCCTCCTCCGGCTCGACCGCATAGATGACAGCGTTCTCAACAATCGGCTGCAGCGTCAGACCGGGAAGCTGGACGTGCAGGCAAGTCTCGTCGATGTCCGTATGAAACTTCAGACGTTCGGTAAACCTGGCCTTCTGAATTTCAATATATTGGCGAAGCACCCTGACTTCATCGTAGAGCGTCACGGAACGATCCAGCCGCTTCAGATTGTAGCGCAGCAAGGACGCGACGCCGGCCAGCAAATCGCTCGTCTCCTGCGAGCCTTCCAGATAGGCTTTCTTGGACAGCGTGTTCAGCGTGTTGAACAGAAAATGCGGATTGATCTGACTCTGCAAGCTGCGAAGCTGGCTCTCCTGGAGGAGCAGCTTGCTCTGCTGAAGCTCGCGCTCGAGCTGGGCTTTCTGCTGGATCTCCGAGATCAGGTTGTTGATGCTGATGCGCATTCGATCGAACGTTCTGGCGAGAAAGGAGATTTCGTCATTCGATTCCACTTCGATCCGCAGATCGAATCGGCCCCGGGAAAGCTCCTTGGCCGCCTGGGTCAGCTTCGACACCGGTCTCGTAATGCTGAGAGAGAAAGCGTAAGTAAACAGAAGGAGCAGAAACGTAATGAGCAGCAGCAGCCAGATGCCGAGCTTCTTCAGCTCCGAGGACTGTTCGATAATGCCGCGATAGAATCTGTCGTAGGTTTTCAGCTCGATGTCGAGCAGCGTAAGCGTCATCTCGGAGATGTACTTGGAGATGCGCGTCGCTTCGGCGAACGCATTGGCGGAGTCTGCCGTTTCCTTCTTCGACTGGAACATCAGCGAGCGGTCCGTCGTCTCGACGAAGCTGTCGATCAGGTTCATGTAGTTGGTCAATGCGAACGCATTGTCCGCGTTCTTCAAGTCGATCACAGCGATTCGCGCCTTGCGGAGCTTCTCCTTGTTCTGCTCAAGAAGCGACCGATTCGCCAGCGACGGCGAGAGCAAATAGTTGTTGAGCGCGGTAATCGTCTGCTGGCTGGCGGTCGTCACTTCGTTCATGCGCAAATACCGCTGCAGAATATCGTTGTACTGGTTTTGGGTTTTCTGGTTGTAGTAGGTGAGGGCGATCCAGATGGCCGCCATAATGAAGAGAACGATCGCGACGAGCGTCCATATTTTTTTCTGGATGCCGCTCATCGCGCGTCGGCCGCCTTCAGCAAGCGAATGTCGGTGAAGTAGCCTTCCGTGTTGAGGGGAACCGTCCGGCCGCTTAGCCATTCGATCATCAGATTCACGCCGATCCTTCCCATCGTCTCGGGGGATTGCTCGAACATGCCGTCGAGCTTGCCTTGCTTAAGCAGCAGCAGCGAATCCGGGCTGTCGTCGAACGTGTAGATATGGTACGGCTCGACGCGAGATCGCCGGCCGATCTCCTGGATCATCGCTTCCGCCGCATTCGCATGGACGGCGACGAACGCCCGCACGTCCGGAAGCCGGTTCATCAGATCCTGCGTCGCCGCGATGATCCGCTCCCTCGCATCGGGCGTCTCCGCGTATTCCGTCCGGATGCCCGGATAATGCTTCAGGACGTCGTAGATGCCGTTCAACCTCTGCTGCTGATCGTGCTCCCGGCGGCTGTCGCCCAGCAGCACGACGGTTCCTTCCGTCCCCATGTCGGACAGCAGCTGCCGGGCGATCAACCGGCCGGCCAGATCGTGATTGGAGCCGACGTAAGTCCGTCTCAGACTGTCCGCCATCGGCACGTCGTTCGCCACGGTTATGATCGGGATGCCGTAGAAAGCGGCCTTGACCTTCGTCAGCTGCTTGAACTCCTCCGTATCGAGCCCCTGCACGAGAATGCCGTCCACCTTGGAGTCGATGGCGATCTCGATTTTCTTCAAAAAGTCCTCCTGGTTCTTGCCGTAGCTCCCCCAGATCTCGATGCTGGCCCCGGCTTGCCCGGCAGCCTCCAGCGCTCCGGCTCCGACCTGATCCCAGAACGGAGTTTCCAGCTCCCGGGTAATCAGAACGAGACGGTACTGCGCCGGCTTCTCCTCCGAAATGCCCGGCAGCCGCCAATCGGAGCGGAACGCCTTCTCCGCCGATACGAACGTAAAATAGAAAAGAACGACGCCTACGATACCGAGCGCAAGCATAACCGTTTTACGCAAGTGGACATTCTCCGTTTCCTGTATAGAATCCGTCCGTCTGCCGCCGTTCATGGACTGCTGGCGTACGGGCGCCCCTTATCCGACCCCCGCCCTGCCCCGGGAATGCCGGACGAGCTCTTCGTAATACCCGTGAAGCTGGAGCAATTGCGCGTGGTCGCCCTCCTCGACGATCTTCCCTCCGCGCATCACGATGATGCGATCGGCATGAACGATCGTCGACAGCCGATGGGCGATGACGATCGTCGTGCGATGCTCTGAAACGACGCGAAGCGCGTTCTGGACGAGCTGCTCGGTATAGGAATCGAGATTGGCGGTCGCTTCGTCCAGGATGAGAATTTTCGGCTGGAATACGATAATTCGCGCGAAGGAGATGAGCTGCCGCTCCCCGGCGGACAGACCGCTCCCTCGTTCCGACAAGCGGGTGTCGTAGCCGTCCCGCATTTTACCGATCAGTTCGTCCGCTCCGACGAACCGGCAAGCGCGCTCGACCTCCTCTCTGGCGATCGACTCGTCGAACATCCGCACGTTGTCGACAATGCTGCCCGAGTATAAATACGGCTCCTGCTGCACGAGCCCGATCAGGCGGTGCAATTGCTGCTGGGCGATATCCCGCACATCCGTACCGTCGATGCGGACGCTGCCCTGGCGAACGTCGTAGAAACGGCAGAGCAAGCCGATCAGCGTGCTTTTGCCGGCACCGGTCGCGCCTACGACGCCGATCATCTCGCCGGGCTTGATCGAGAGGCTCAGGTCGTGAATGACCGGCTGCCCCTTCTCATAGTAAAAATGAACGCGGTGAAAGTCGATCCGCCCGCGCACCGACTTCGGATCTACTACTGCGGGAACCGGGGCGTCCTTCACCTCGGGCTCCAGGGAAAATACGCTCCAAATGCGGTTCGCGGAGACGGTGGCCGACTGCAGCGTGTTCCACTGCTGAGTGATCGTGCTGATCGGCTGGAAAAACAGGCGAATATAAGTAATAAACGCGTACAGGACGCCGAACTCGACATTCCCTTGAAATACCGCGTTCCCGCCCAGCCAGATTACAAAGGCGATCGCCAGCCCTCCGAGAATGTCGAAGGAACGGTTAAACAGGACGCTCGTGCCGACTTCGCTAAGGTTGGCGCCGAAATACGCCCGATTGCGATCGGCAAACCGGCTTTTCTGCTCCTTTTCCTGATGGAACGCCTGAATGAGACTCATCCCCGCCAGATTCTCGGCCGCGAAGGAAATTAACCGGGACAGCGCCGACCTCGCTCTCTGGTACGTCTTTCTCATATGGCGGCGAAAGCCGATGGCGATCAGGAAGATGACCGGAATCAAAATGAGGCAGTATATCGTCAGCTCGACATCGAGATGGAACATGAACGCGACGATGAAGATCAGCGTGAGCCCGTCGCGCATGAGGCTCAGCAGCACCTGCGAGAAAAACTGGTTCAGCGATTCGGTATCGCTGGATACGTGGGTGATCAGGCTTCCGCTCGGCGTCCGGTCGAAGTACGACATCGACAGCCGGGAGATGTGCCGGAACAAATCCTTGCGAATGCGGGCAATGATGCTCTGGGAAGCGTACTGCAGCATATTGTTCATCAAATAGCTGAAAAAGAAGCTCGACACGGACAGCAGAAGATAAATTCCGCACAGGATCAGAAGCATCCGGAAATCGTTCTTGCCGGCCATGATGTTGTCGTCGATCGCCACCTTCACGAGATAAGGCTGGAGCAGATCGGCCGCAACCGCGAGCAGCGTGAGGAAGAAGACGAGAACGAACTGCTTCCGGTGCGGCCTGCCGTATGACAGCAACGAACGAAAGGCCGTCTTCCTGCCGGTCTCAGGCTTATTCGGCATCGCGGCTTCCCTCCTCCTGGATCGCTTGCAGGGCGGCGTACAGCCCCGGTGCGTTGGCCAGCTCCTCATGAGTGCCCTGCTGCACGATTCTTCCCTCGTCCAGCACGACGATCTTGTCGGCATGCTTAAGCGCGCTGATGCGATGGGCGATGACCAGAGTGGTCGAGCCTCTGCGTTCGGCGGAGATGGTGTCGATAATCTTCTGCTCCGTCACCGCATCGACCGCGCTGACGCTGTCGTCCAGAATAAGAATCGGGGCGTTCTTGATCAGACCGCGGGCGAGACTCGTTCGCTGGCGCTGGCCGCCGGACAGCGTAATGCCGCGCTCGCCCAGCTTCGTCTCGAACCGCTCGGGGAACTCGACGATATTGCTGTAGATCTGCGCCTGTCTGGCCGCCTCCTCGACCCGGCTCATGGCGGAGTCTCTCCGGTAGAACGCGATGTTGTCCCGAATCGTCGTGCTGAACAGGAAGCCCTCCTGCGGAACGTAAGCGATCTGGTCCCGCAGGCTCTCCAGCGTCAGCTCCCGGATGTCGACGCCGCCGATGCGGATGGCGCCCTCCGGCGGGTCGTACATCCGGAGCAGCAGCTTCATAAGCGTCGTCTTGCCGCTGCCCGTCTTCCCGAGAATGCCGACGGTCGTGCCCGGCTCGATATCCAGATTCAGATCGTGCAGCGCCTCCAGATCGGAATCGGGATAGGAGAACGTCAAATGGCGGATCCGGATTCCGGCCTGCCGAAGATCGCGCGCCTGTGCCTGCTCCGACTCCCGGATCTCTCCCTCCTTGGCCAGCAGCTCGTTGATTCTGTCGAGAGAGGCGCGCGACCGCTGCATCGTGTTAATAACGCCGCCAATCTGCTGCAGAGGATTGACCATCATTCGAATATAAAGAGTAAGCGCGACGAAATTGCCCAGCGTAATCCGGTGATGAATCGTCAAATAGCCGCCGAAGACGATCGCGACGATGAGCGACAGCGTGCCCAGAAACGGAATCAGCGCCTGAAACAGCGAGGAGACGCGCACGAGCTTCAGCTGCTTCGAGTGGATTCGGTCGACGTCGGCTCCGAAGCGCTCGGCCATGATCTCCTCCGAGGCGAACTTTTTCGTCACCCGTATGCCCCCGAACTGCTCCTCCGCCGACTCCGTCATTTTCCCGAGCGCCTCCTGCACCGACAGCGACCGGGTCCGGATGACCGGCCCGAACACGCTCACCAACCAGGGGATCGCGAGCATCGGAAGAACGCTGGCCGCGATCAAATAGAGCGGGATATCGCTGAGCAGCATCATCGCCACCGCCGACAGAATCAGAATGCCCG
This sequence comes from Cohnella hongkongensis, assembly GCF_042654645.1. Lineage (NCBI taxonomy): Bacteria > Bacillati > Bacillota > Bacilli > Caryophanales > Paenibacillaceae > Cohnella > Cohnella hongkongensis. Next base: position 147,765 of record NZ_JBHSEP010000006.1, read on the forward strand.
AGTTCGTCGACTGGTTGATTCCTCTGGCGATCGCTTCGCGGACTGCGGTCACGTCGTTCATGACGTAGCTGAGCAGCTTGCCCACGCCGTTCTTCGCATAGAAATGCTCGCCCAAAGTCATGAAGTGATCGAACAGTCTCCCTCTCGTAAAAAACTCGAACAAGCGCCCGAGCCGCATGACGATATATTGGCCCAGCCCGGCAAGCGCTCCGTACGCTATAGCTACCGCCAGCAGCAGAAGGCTGTATTCGACGATATGAGAGGACGTGAGCAGGTTTTGCTGAAGCCGATCGGTAAAGCTTCCAATCAAACGCGGGTACAACGACTGCACGACGTTGCCCGCGGCCATGCACAGCATCGCCAGAACGTAATAAGGCCACTTTCCTTTCAAGTAATCGACGAGTACGCGCTGCGAACTCAATCGGCATCACTTCCTTTTTCTGAACCGGCTGCCGAACAACGGGGCGATTCCCCTCAATATACTTCTATCATAACATGTTCGGCGCAAACGTCACCCCCTCCTGCTCGTCCGGCTGTGCCGCCCTGTCCCGAATCCCGACCGGAATCCCCGTCGTCGTACTCTTCTGAAAGACGCCTAAATGATATAAAAAAGCCATCAGCGGCTGAAGCTGTACTACGGGCCGCGATGCGGCTTGTCGGTGCGAAGCGTCCCGCGCGTCGGCACGGTCGTCCGAATCTCCTTCCGTCTGCTGCCCGATGCTTTTACAGATTCCTAGGGTTGGAGTAGAATACTATTAAGGTTTAATCCCTACCTTCATGTCACAACCAGAAAAGCAGTGATGATAGATTGAAGCGAGCTAGCGCGGCGGTTAGAAGTCGAGCGGACTTGTGGTTGAATAAGTATTTTACGGGGAGCTCGATGGATTACAAGCAGATCTTCGGGATCACCCTGCCGATCTTCGTCGATACTTCGTTCATCGTCCTGATGGGCCTCCTGAATACGGCGATGATCAGCTCCTCCGGCGTCGCCGCGATCAGCGCGGTCAGCACGGTCGATACGCTCAACATTTTTATGATTAGCGTATTTATCGCCGTGGCGACCGGAGGAACGGTCATCGTCGCGCAATACAAGGGCAGCGGGAATCACAGCATGGTATGCCGCGCCGCCGCGCAGGCGATCGTGGCGGTGACCGCCTTCGCCCTGTTGATCAGCGTCGCGGTCGCTCTGTTTCATTCGCAGACGTTAAATCTGTTGTTCGGCAGCGCCGATGAAGACGTGATGGGCAAGGCGACGATCTTCCTGATCGGAAGCTGTATCTCGTTTCCTTTTCTGGCCGTGCAGCAGGCCGTTGCCGGCGTATTAAGAGGCGTAGGAGAAACGAAAGCGAGCCTGGTCCTCTCGGTGATCATGAACCTCGCTTATTTTCTTTTGAATTTCGTGCTGATCAAAGGCTTCGATATGGGCATCGTCGGCCTCTCCGTCTCCCTCATTGCAGCCCGGGCGATCGGCGCGGCCGCTTCCTTCGTCTATTTGCTGAAATATAACCATACGCTGCAATTCAAGATGAAGCGGATGTTCAAGCTGGACGTTGGCATTCTGAAAAAAATTATGTTCGTCGGTCTCCCGTTCGCCGCCGAGCAGCTGTTCTTCAACGGCGGCAAATTGCTGACGCAAACGTTCATCGTTCAGCTCGGCACGCTGGCGATGACCGCCAACGCGATCGCCGGCTCGATCTCCATGCTGCTGCAGATCGGCGGCACCACGCTGAGCGTGGCGATCGTGACGGTCGTCGGCCAATGCATCGGCAGCAAAAATATTCAGGACGCGAGGAAGTTCATCAAATCCTTCCTCGGCTTTTCCGTCCTGCTTTTTGTGCTGCTCGCCGGCGTTATCCTCCCTTTGTTCCCGATGCTGATGCGGCTGTACGCCTCTCCGGACGAGATCGTGCCTACGATCTTTGCCCTGGTGCTGCTGATCTCGATCTCGCAGCCGCTGCTCTGGGCGCTGAGCTTCGTGCTGCCCGCGGCGCTGCGGGCCGCCGGAGATTCGAATTTCACGTCCGTCGCCTCCCTTCTTACGATGTGGCTGTTCCGGATCGTTCTCGGTTATATTCTGGGCATTCCTCTCGGCATGGGCATTATGGGCATCTGGGTCGCGATGGTCGCCGAATGGGGCGTGCGCGGCGTCATCTTCGGCTTGCGGTTTAAGGGCGACAAATGGTATCGGCATAAGCTGGTATAGCTGTTCCCGCCCCTTGCTCCTGCGCCGCCCCGCGGATCGGCCGCCTCGAAGCTCCTGTCTTCGATACAAATGTGGCAGCGGAGTGCGGCGGCTTTCTGGCGCTTACCGATCTTGATCCGGAACCGCATGTCCATCGACGGGTCAGCGGGAAGCCCCTTCCCCCCGGGGTGCCCACTCTACTTCGATCTCGCACGAGACCGTGCGGCGCTCTCCCGGGCGAAGCGTCTGAAGCCCTGTCACGTCCGGACCGAGCGGGAGGTTAAACGCGTTGGTTACGCAGGTATACGGCTCGGGACACAGATAACCTCCCTGACCGTCACCGTTGTGCAGCACCCAGTGCCGGAAAGTCTCGTCCGTCCGGTACGTGACCCGGAGGCCGGCTTCCCGGTCCGTCAGCACCGCTTCATTCCTCCCTTCGCCTGCGGCCTGGAAAACATCGTCCAGCAGGACGCCCTTTAACGGCATACCCTCCCGCAGCGGTCCGCATCGCGGATCGTTCTCGAGCCGCCCCGTCGGGAGCAGCCGCTCGTTCAGCTGCCAGCGGCGGCCAACCGTTGCGCTGAACAGGCACGACTCGGCTTCCGCCCGATCGCCGAACGGAAAGCGGAACGTCGTATGATAGCCCAGTCCCCACGGGAACACGATGCCGCTCTCGTTGAGGATTTCCACGGTCTGCGTCAATACGGAGCCCTTCAGCGCCAGCGTCATCGTCAGGCGAAACGGAGGCGGGAACTGCCTCGTCACCTCGGGATAACGGGAGGAAACCAACTCCGTGACCAGTACGGCTTCGCGTTCGTCTCGTCGGAGCGAGACCGTCTCCCACGGTTTGTCGTGAACGAGCCCGTGGGCATGACAGCCGGTAGCGGCATCGTTCCTATCGAAGCGGTACGCGCTCCCGCCGAAGGAGAACTTCCCGTCCTCGATCCGATTCGGCGGGAAGAGGACGGGAACGCCGAACAGCATCGGCGCCTCCTCGTACTCGTCCAGGGAGGCGGGAATACGCAGAAGCTCCGTTTCCGCCTCCCTGCTCCTCAAGGAGACGACCCGACTTCCCCAGCCGGGCGCAACGACCGCAATCAAATGTTCGTTCTCCAATCGTACGGCCGGCAAACCCAGGAAGTCGGTCTCCCGTGCTTCATGCTCGTTGTCAGGGGGCATCAGATCAGATCCTCTCCACCTGTCCGCTTGCAGCCGAACGATGAATGGCGTCGATCAGTCGAGTATTCAACAAGCCGACCGCCGATCCCGCTTCCGGAGCCGTATCCATGCGGACGTGATCGACGAAGGCATTCAGCATATAGCTGGGAGCCGACGTGAACTGCCCGTTGATCGGCGTTCCGAGGGTGTGCACATGACGATAGGTTCCGCCGGCGTGACGCACCATCTGATCGGCCAGATCGACATACAGCGCTCCCTGGTCGCCGATAATCTCGTATTTGAAATCGTAAATGAGCGGCATCGACTCCGGCAGCACCCAGCTCGTCGTGAAGGCGGCGTTCGTGCCGTCGTCGAAGCTGACGACCGACTGGATGGAGTCGTACGTATCGATGCCCATGCCCGCCAGCTTCTTCTTCGTTCCGACTGCATATACGCTGACAGGCGCGGCCTCGGGCTTCAGCCACAGCGCAATATCGGCCGCATGCGGCAGCAGAAACCAGCCGGGCGACGAACCCTTCGACCACTTCAGCATCTGGGTCGGCACGTAAATCGTGTCGTTCAGCCGGGCGTTCATCGTCAGAAGGCTGCCGAGCTCTCCGCTGCGGACAGCTTCCTTCACAGCGACGAACGGGGAATTCCAGCGGTTCTCGAAGGCGACCATGCACTTGACGCCGGAGCGGACGACCGCTTCATGCATTTCTTCCGCTTCTTCCACCCGGGTCGAGAACGGCTTCTCCACCATGAAGTGCAGGCCGCGTTCGGCGGCCAGCAGCACCGGCTCCCGGTGCAGGAAGTCGGGCGTCGCGATGACCAGCGCATCCAGCTGCTCCTTGTCCAGCATCTCCTTCACGTCGGCATACCCTGGAACGCCGTATTTCTCTACACACTGAGCTAGCGTGGAAGGGAAAGCGTCGCTGACGGCCGTCAGCTGCGCGTACGGATTCTGCAGCAGCGTATCGGCGAACAGCTTGCCGCGAATGCCCATTCCGACAATTCCGAATTGAATCGATTTCATCTTATGTTTGCACCTCGTATCGTGTATTCCGAAGCTATTTGACAGCGCCGGCCGTCATGCCGTTCACCAGATGCTTTTGCAGCAGCCAGAAGACGAGCACGATCGGAATCGTTGTCATGACCGAACCGGCCATCAGGTAATCCCAATTGACGACATATTGGCCCTGGAAGCTGGCGATGCCGACCGAGAGCGTCCACTTGCCGTAGTCGCTGAGGAACGTCTGCGCGAACATGAACTCGTTCCAACTGGTCAGGAACGAGAAGACGGCGGTCACGACCAGCCCGGGCAGCGTCAGCGGCAGGATCACGCGGACGAAGGTGGTCCAGCGGCCGGCCCCGTCTATGCTCGCCGCTTCGTCGATCGCGGTCGATATGCCGTCGAAGTACCCTTTAAGCATCCAGGTGCAGAAAGGAACGGCGACGGTGGCGTAAGCGATCACCAGTCCGAAGTGGGAGTTCAGTAATTGATACTCCTTCATAATCAGATACAACGGAATGATCAGCAGCGACCCGGGAAGCATCTGAGTCAGCAGAATCATATAGCCGACCGACATGCGCCCGCGGAAACGGAAACGCGACATCGCATAGCCGCCGAGCGCCGAGACGATGAGTGACAGCAGCGTCGTCAGAACGGAGACGATCGCCGTATTCTTGAACCAGACGATAAAGTTGGCGCTCGCATCCGCGTTCGGATTCAGCATGTTCTCGTAACCGGACAGATGAATCTGATTTGGCAGATAGGCCAGCGGCTTGCTGTAAATTTCCGCTTGCGGCTTCAAAGAGGTCAAGATCATCCATAGAAAAGGCGAGACGGCAAACAGCGAGATCAGGACGGCGGCGGCATAGACAAGCAGGCGGTTCCACCTCTTCATACCGATTCACCCGCCTTCGTCGCTTTCATATAGAGCACGGTGAACGCCACCGACAGGATCAACAGGAACATCCCCGCCGCAGAAGCTAGCCCGAAATCAAATGACTTGAAGCCGGCCCGGTAGATGAAGATCGTCAAAATTTCCGTTACGCGGCTCGGTCCTCCTCCGGTCAGCACGTAGACGATTCCGAAATCCTTGATCGTCCAGATGACCAGCAGCAGAAAGACGATGACGGACACCGGCTTCAGCTGAGGCATCGTCACGCTGAGGAACTGCCTCCAGGGAGACGCGCCGTCGATGCTGGCCGCCTCGTACAGATCCTTGGAAATGCTCTGCAAACCGGCCAGCAGCATGATCGCCGCGAACGGAAATCCTTTCCACACATTAACGAACATCGCAGCCCACAAGGCCGTGTCCGGATCGCCCAGGAAGGCGACCGGGTTGGACAAGATGCTCATGCGGAGCAGCAGATCGTTGATGACGCCGTATTGGTAGTCGAACATCAAAATAAATACCAGACAAGTGACGACCTCGGGAACGGCCCACGGGATAATGACGAGCGCCCTGACCAGCCCTCTCCCCTTAAACGGGGTGTTCAGCAGCACAGCCGTCCCGATTCCCAGAATAAAACGCAGCACAACGGTCACAAGGATGTAGACGAACGTGATGCCGAGCGACTGCAGAAAATAACCCGACTGAAATACGGCGGCATAGTTGTCGAAGCCGATGTACGGGTGACCTTCCTCAATCGGCTTCGCTACCTTCCAGTATTGAAAGCTCATCAGCGCAGCTTTCACAATGGGGTACAGCAAAATCAAGCCGACGACAAGCGCAAGGGGCGCGATAAATAGATACGCCGCCCGGTTCCGCTTCAGCCTGTGGAATTCCGAGCGCCAGAAGCTCTTCCTGCGGCTGGCCGGCCAAGCTTGCTTCAAGGAAGGTTGCTCCAGCTGCGCTTCGTTGTTGCTCATTCCCTTCCTCCTCCTTCCGTCCATCGGTCCGACGGCTCCGAGGGCCGCCGGACCGGACCGGTCTTAGTTCATCGCATTCTTCATTTCGGCTGCCGCCTTGTCCAAAATCGTCTGCGCGTCCTGCTTGGCGATAAACATATCCTGGGCCGCATTGACGACAGCCTGGCTGAGCGTGCCCAGCTCCGAAATCGGAGGATCCATCACCGGAGGCGCGTACAGCTTGTCCTGAATCTCGAAAAATTGAGCCGCCAGCGGGTTAGCCGCCGCATATTCTTCCGTTCCCGCATAAGATTTGCTGCTCGGAATCATGCCGGAGCCGGCGATGATCTCCTGCGCTTCCGGCGACGCCATCCACTTCAGGAACTCCCAGGCCTCTTCCTTATGCTTGCTGTCCTGAGAAATCATCGAAACGAGCGGATAGTTATGCGGGTTAGGCTTGTAGGTCTGTCCCTCGTACACCACATCCGGCTGAGCCATCAGGCCCAGATCGTCCATCAGCTGCTGATCGCGTTCCTGCGTCATGCCGATAAACCAGGGACCGTCCATAATCATAGCGGCTTGGCCGTTCCAGAACATCTCGCGGCTCACTTTCTTGTCTCGCGTGCCGGGCGGCGTCGCCTGCGGGTTGTCGATCAGATCCTGCCACCACTGGGCCGCCCAGACGTTGGCCGGAGAATTGAAGTTAATCCGGTCCGCCGTATACGGCCCGGCTTCTCCGTCGCCGAAGAAGACGCCTCCGGATACCGGACGGGCAACCAGCCGGTACCATTCCGAGGCGACGAACGGATGGGAGCCGACAACGCTGGAGAATCCGTATTGATCGACGGTGCCGTCTCCGTCGGTGTCGGCGCCCAGCTTAATCGCCGCCGCCTTGAAGTCGTCCAGCGTCTTAATGGAATTCGGATCGATCCCCGCGTTCTCGAACAACGATTTGCGATAGAAAATCCCCGTCGTCCCCCAGGCATAGTTAGACACCGCATAATAGGAGCCGTTCACCTTGCTGAGCTCCTGGCCGACCAAGTCCGTCTCCAGCTCCGTTCCTTTGATATATTCATCCAGATTCACGAAGGCCGAGCCGCCCTGCAGCGCATTGTAGGTCGCGATATTCTCCGGATACACCTGCACGATGTCCCCTTGCGTCCCTGCGATAATCTCGGTCGTCAGTTTGTCCCAGAAGTTCTCGTAGTCCGTTCCGTGAACGGTAATCTCGACATTGGGATTCATCTCGTTGTACTTCTGGATCAGAGCGTCGATCACTTTCTTATGAGGCGCTTCCGCATATACGGAAGTCTCGAACGACAGCTTCACCTTCTCGGCTCCGGAAGAACCGGCCGACGCGCCTGCGTTCGATTCCTTCGATCCGCCGGAGCATCCGGCGAGCGCCGATGCTCCGAGCAATCCGGTCGCAACCAGTGCGATAGAGCGTTTCCAACTTTTGGTTACCATGGATCTGACTCTCCTTTTTCATCGTCCATATGGGTATTTGTAGGCTGACCGGGAGCTCCGCCAAGTCATGCTCTTAATTAAACCGTCGCCCCCCGCCGCGGGACAACAAACACTTTTCAACCGCCCAAACCGAAAGGAGAATCGATGTCACCGTAAGCGTTTTTTCACCGTCAGAATTACTAACATAAGCCAAACTCGCCGGATGGTCCTGAGCCAACTTTTCTCTACGTCCCAAACTTTTTTCTACCGCCCGAATCGCCCGCCGCTATGCGCCTTTCCTCTGCCGGCCCAGAAGAAGAACCACCCGGACGCGCAGCCCCAGCCGCGCATTCGAGTGGTTTCCGGTTCATCCTTGCATTTGCGTGTCCTTCCGATAATCGCCCGGAGGCACCCCGACAACCTTCTTGAAGGTGCGGGCGAATGAAATCGGGCTGCTGTAGCCAAGTCGCTCGGCAATCTCCTGCACGGAGTCGTTCGTCTCGGTCAATTGCTTGCGAGCCTGCCGGATGCGCAGATCGATGAGGAAATCGACGAACTTCAGGCCGAATTCCTCCTTGAACAGCCGGCTTAAATACTTCCCGCTGATGCCGAACCTCTCGCTGAGAAGGTCCAGAGACAGCGAAGGATTCGCGTAATCGCTCTCAATGTAGGCCTTCACTTCCCTAATGAGCGCCCCCTGGCTCTTGGCGCCGCGCAGACGCTCCTTCGTCTCTTCGAACCGCTCCAGCACCTCGAAGACGGAACGGGAGATTTCGCCCAGAAGCTCCACCTCGTTCAGCGTGCGGTGGAGAGCGGGCATCCATTCCTCGAACCATAGCTTCCGATAGTCTTCTCCCATACCGTCGACCGCTTTGCCGAGCGTGAATGCCAGATAGTTCATCGCATGATCGATCTCTTCCCGCGACGAGCGTTCCTGCTCCATCTGGCGGAATAGGGCGCGCAGCCCGACCCGCCACTTGCCGTCCGACAGCTTCAGCTGATCGACGATCGATTCGATTCGCTTGTGGTGCCCGAATCCGCCTTCGTTGCCCGCGCTCGCAGGCCTGTAGACCAGCAGGCGATTGCCGCCCTCTATCGCTTTGTACTGCAGCGATTCAAGCGCTTCCTGATAGGCGTCGTGAATGTTCTCCGGATGCTCGACCGGATCGCCGAGCCCAATCGTGAGATCGAACGGGATGTCCGTCCGAATGCGCTCGTGCCAGTCTTGGATGACGGCCAGCATGTCCTCGTCCGCCGAATCGTCGCTCCCCATCAAAATGACCGCCAACTGATGAAAGCGGGTCCATAGCTGCCATACATGATATTGCCCGTAAGCCTCCGTCCGCCGCGTCACGATCGACTCGACGGCTCGCTTCCACTCGTCCTGCTCGCCCGACGTGAACGTCCGGCGCCAGGTCACGCTGCCGTCGATCTCCAGCACCGCAATCCGCACCTTGCCGAATGCCTTCGGCCAGCCGCAGTTGCCGGCTTCCCGCTCCCACTGCTCCATCCGGACTTGCCTTCTCCCCTCCAGCAGCTCGTACATGAAGAAGTTCCGCTTCACTTTCAAATCCTCATGCAGCTGCAGCTGGAAACGGGTGTTCTGATCGATCATATTCTCCACGGCTCTGTTGATAAGCCGGAACTCGCCGTCGAAGCTGCGCTTGCCTTCCGGCTTCTCGTCCTCCGAATAGCTTCTCAGCTGCGCGACCAGATTGCGGATTGGCCGATAATTCTGGCGGGTCATCCATACGATCCAGCACAGCGCGCCGCCGCATACGACCAATCCCATCACGAACCAGACGTTGAAGGTGGAGAGCAGCCAGCTGATCATGCGGGCATTCGTCAGCTCGCTGACCAGGCGCCAGCCGGTATAGTCCGACACCGCCTCCGAAGCCATCGTCTCGCTCTTCGTCGGCGCAGGCAACGCGCGCCCCGCCAAAGCAAAGATGTCGCTCCCCTGCCCGTCGTACAGACGAAGGCGGGTAACGCTCGGGTCGTACATCTCCCTTACGAGCGCCTGAAGCGCGGCCGCATTCACATTCACCACGATCAGCCCGTATTTTCCCGAGAAGATCGATACGCTGCGGGTCAGCGTAACGACAGGGGTCCCTTTCTCCGAAGCCAGCTCCTTGTACAGCCGTACGTCGGACCATCTGCTGTTCGGCGAGCGAAGCGCCGATTCGATGAACGGAGCGTCCGGATAGCTGTCCGAGGAATACGTCGTGCTCATGCTTAGAATGGTGCGATCGGCCCGAACCATATAGACCGAATGGATCAACGGATTGGCAATCTTCCATTCGGACAGCTCGTTCATGACGCCGACCTGCAGCGTCAGATCGTCGACGGAAGCCTCCGTAAAATACGACAGGACGGTCCGGTTGCGCAGCATCTCCAGCGTAATCTTCTGATCGATGGCCGCCAGCGAGGAGTCGATGATCATCTGCGCCTGCTTGGCGACAAACTCGTTGGACTTGCGCGCCGCCGCGGCATTGGAATCGCTTAACATTTTGAAGAAGATAAAAAATAAAAAGCCCGACAAAATAAAAAAGGCCGGCACGTAGGACAGCAGCATCCGCGTAAACCAAGTCCGATTCAACGCCATCTCCCCCTGAGATCTCACCCTGATGTGTTCGTTCTTTCCGATAAAAGTTTGCTATGCTCCATATTGACATAAGGTGAGCTAAGTTGACAACAGGGAAATCGGACGGATGGCTGGACGGAAACTTCCGAGAATCCGGCGCGGTGGGGGGGAGGGGGGAAATAACGACAGGGGACGGCGAAGGGAGACGGCCCATCCCGAAGGCCCGCCTGCTCTCGCCAAGCCAAAGCGCCTTCGGCGTCCTCTAGACGCAGAATCGCGTTTTTGTCGGAGGGGATTCAGATAAGGATAGCGTATTTTACACTTGCTGAATCACCAAGCAAAAACGCCCCGCCAAAGGCTAAACGGGGCGCTGCCTCATACGACGGGCCAGTCGGACTTTCTCAGCGTGCGGTAGCCGCGGATCAGATCGTCGGACGGCCGGATGCCAAGCTCCCGGTCGAGAAGCCGGACGTAGTCGGCAACTAATTCGTCCAGTCTGTCATGGTCCCCGGTATTCGCGAACAGCTCCATCAGCAGACGAATCACCGATTCGTCCAGCGGATTGCGCCGGTTCAGCTTCTGAAGAAGCTGCGAGGCGGCGGACGTATCCCCCATGGAGATCAGAGCCTGGGCCAGCCGTTTGGCGAACGCTTCATACATCCCGGCGTAGCGCTCCGTCTCATGAATCGACCATACGTACGCCTTGTCCCCGAACAGATCGCCGGTATAGGCTCGCTCCGCTTTCAGCGCGAGATCGAGATTTCCCGCCTCAATCTCCTGCAGCCGATGGACCTGCCTTTCGAATTCAATGTAATCGATCGAGACGTCCTTGAATTCGAGCGCGTATCCGTCGTTCTCGGATCGAACCACGTCGTGGATGCCGATCAGCTCCAACGATTTGCGCAATTGGTACACGGTCGTATTCAGGTATTTTTTCGCGTCGTTCTGCTCCATCCCCCCGAAAATATCGACGATCAGTCTGGTGCGGGGAATCCGCTTGCCGTGATGGAGCAGCATGTATGCGAACAACTCCGCGCATTTCCGCGAGATCCACTTGACTCGCCTCGCTCCATAGCTCACGACAACGTCTCCGAGCGCGGTGACGACAGCCTTGACGGAGCCGCCGATCGCCGACGGAAAGGCCTTGGCGGGGGGGGAAGGCCCCTTCGCTGGCGAGCGCGCGCCGGACCGTGCGCTGCAGACGCTCCTGGGACACGGGCTTGACCAGGTAGTCCAGCACGGACAGATCGTACGCATCCAGCGCGTACTCCTTATGAGAAGTGACGAATACGATCTGAACCGGGGAGCGCGAGGCTTGCATTCTGGCCGCGAACGCCAAGCCGTTGTCGCCGGCCATCGCTATGTCGACGAAAGCCAGGCCGATGTCCGGATTCTCGTTCAGGAAGGCCGCCGCGGACTTCGTATCGGTGAAGCTGCCCGCCACTTGAACTTCAGGCAGCTTGGCCAGCATTTTGCGCAAAATGAGATTCATTGTCGGTTCATCGTCCACCAATATCGCTTTCATCCTTTAATCCTCCATTTCGCCGTCGACGATCGTCTCTCCCCCTCGGACGAAAACCGGCAGCGTAAAATAAAAGGTCGTCCCCTCTCCCTGCCTGCTTTCAAACCAGAGGCTGCCGCCGTGAATCCGAACGAACTCGCGCGCGAGCACAAGTCCGAATCTCGTATTCACCGCGTCTTCGCCTTCGGAAGGCGGCTTGAAGAACGGTTCCTCCAAGCGAAGCAGCTCCGAGGTGTGCTCGTCGATTCCCACTCCGTTGTCCCGAACGGAGACGACGACCATGCGGCCTTCCGGAGCCGCAGCGATCTCGATCCAGCCGTCTACTCTCGAATACTTGATCGCGTTCGAGAGCAGATTGCGCAAAATGAGATCCAGCATCTCTTTATCGGCGCTCACCACAATGCGGTCGTCGACCCGTTCGGCGATCCGAATCCTCTTGATGCCGGCCTTGGTCCCGGCAAGCGACATCGCTTGCCGAACGACCTGCCCCAGGTTCCAGCCCAACGGACGGAATAGGACGGTTCCCTTCTGACTGCGGTACCAATCCAGCAAATTATCGACAAGATGAAACGTGTGGTTCACATGTCCTTTCAATCGGCGAAAAAGCTCGGCATGCTCCATGCCGACAGCGGCCAGATCCTCTTCCAACAGCTCGGTCAGGCTGACCAGGAGAGCGATCGGATCGCGAACGTCGTGCGCCACGATTGTGAACAGCTTGTCCTTGAACGCATTCAGCTCGGACAGCTGGCGGGCGTTCTCGCGGAGTTGGTGCTCCTTCTCCTTCATCTCCGTAATATCGTTGAACATCAGTATTTTGCCGACGGGCATTTTGCCGGAATCATAAAGATCGGTTACGCTGCAGCTGTAGTAGATCATCCGATTCTCCTCCCGTCTCTGGAAGGAAAACCGGTCGTTCCCCGCGCTTGCGGCGCGAATGCCGTCCAGCAATTCCGGATAAGCGGACAGCGCCTGGCCGACACCGGCCGAATGGCGACGCGTCGACTCAAGCTCGGGAAGCACCGTCCGGGCGGCCCGGTTGTAGCTGACGATCCGATCCTCGTAATCGAGCAGGACAACCCCGTCCCGAATCGTATCGAACACTTGGGCATGGGCAAGCGGGGTTAGCCGAAGCAGGTTGTACCGATAAATCCCCCAGGCGTAGAACAGTCCCGACACGGCGAACCCGAACGGCGTCAAGTCGACCTGGCTCCCGAACCAGAGGGGCAGATTCAGGACCATCGGCACCGCCGCCCCCAGCATGAGGACCAGAATCTGCTTGCGCACGATCGAAGACGACCGCCAATAGGTCGGAATAAACATCAGCATCCCGCACAGCATAATGCCGTAATTGTAGAGGTGATGAACCCTGTACCCGATTCCCTTGACCGTGGTGTACAGAGGAACCGACGTTTCCGTGTTCAGGACGTATTCCTCGTAAATAAGGTGATGCCGGTCGTTCGTCAGAAAAAGCAGGAAGATGGATACGGGAATGACGAACAATGCCGCTGTCAGCCTCTTCCTGTGTCGCGAGGCAATCCCCGTGAAATGAACCACCAGCATAAACCAAAGCGTAGAGACGAACGGGATTCCTAAATATTCGATATGAAGCGACAGCTTGAACTCGGCCAGGTTCCGGCTGAGCACCTCCCACCCGTAACCGAAGGCGTAAAAGGCTGCTGCCAGCATCGTGAAAATCATCGTTCTCGCAACGGGCAGATGGCGTTTCCGGTAAGAAAGCCATAAAATAAACAGCATCATGGCCGTTGCCATAAAGAGCAGAATCGACATCCACTGTCTAATATCCATGTTTGCGGCTCCTTACGACGAATGACGGCTGGACCGATACGGCGCGGCGCGGCCCGGCCCGCAAGCTCTTTCACCCTATCATAACATTTGGAGGGAAAGAGCAGAACCGTTATTCCTTCCTGGCGAGCGCATCCGACCTCGGCCGCAACGGCAAAACCCGCGAGCCTTTGGCCCGCGGGGCGGCGATGACGGCAAGCGACTCTTCGCCCTGGCCGTCTAGCATCTGACGTACTTCCGTTTAAACCCGAGCTGATTTCTGTCCAATGCCTTCTGAATGGAATCGGAGGCGTTCAGGAGCTTGCTCTTGGCCGCCTCCCGCTTCACTTCTACCGGCCCTACCCTCTGGGCGGTCTCGACCGCTTCCCCGTGAAGAGGAAGGTAGGAGATGGCCGCCGTGTAGATAAACTGGTTCATCGCGTACTTCGCGCGCTCGGGAGCGGCATGAATCGTCGTTTCCGCCAGCTTGAGCAGTTCGGCGATTGTGTTCTCGGAGAATTCGGCGTCGGGCCGATTGCCGAGAAGCCAGCAGTAGCAGCTCCAGCCTGCCGATCTTCGCAGCTCCTCTTCGCTGGCGATCCACTTGTCGGCAACCTTCTGGGCGATATCGGTCTCGGATAAAGTGACGGCGACGACATAATCGGACAGCATGTAAAAATAAGCCGTATCCATCCAGCGCTCGAAGTCCGCCTCGGTCATCGCGCCGGGATCTGCAATGACGCCGGCGAAGTACATCGCGTCGTAGTTCCCTGTCGCATAAAGCTGTTCGGCCAGGGGCTGATTTTTTTTGAGGATTCGGGCAAGCGGCTTCATGCTGCCCGTCGGGACGCCGAACAGCGGCTCTCTAGCGCCGTTGGAAATATAGATTTTTTTGGTTCGTTCCTTGCCGAGAGCTTCAAGCTCCTGCATTACCGCGTCCACGTTCATCGTCATTCCCGTTCCTTTCGCTCCGCCCCGGGCTCCAGGCTCCAGGCGAGATCCGTTTTGTCCTGTGCCTATTATACCTGAACCCGATCCGTTCTTTCATCTTCGGAACTCGACGGGCCAGCGAGTCAGGTGCCCCGAATCTCCTCGAAGTAGTAGCCGTATTCCCCCAGTTCGTCCTTCGTCATCGTACGGTTCGTCTTGTCCAGCTCGTATTGATACGCTTGAAAAACGTGCCTCATCCCGATCGCCTCGCCGTTTCCGCTCGCCAGAAAAGCCGCAGTAAGGGCAACGTTCTTGATGCTTCCCCCCGATAGCAGCAGCTTGCGGCCCAGAAAACCGCAGTTGAAATCGGGGGCGAGCGGCGTCTGCGGAGGAAAGATGTTTCTCCAGATCGACTCCCGCTGGCTCTCGTCCGGAAACGGGAACCGGATGACGTAGTTGATGCGGCGCATAAAGGCTTCGTCCATGTTCTGCAAATAGTTGGTCGCCAGAATGGAAATGCCCCGGTACTCCTCCATCTTCTGCAGAAGAAAAGCGACTTCCGTATTGGCGTTCTTGTCGTGGGAATCCTTGACCTCGGAGCGCTTGCCGAACAGCGCATCGGCTTCGTCGAAAAACAAAATCGCATAGCTGGACTGCGCTTCATCGAATATTTCCCGCAAGTTTTTCTCGGTTTCTCCAATATATTTGCTGATGATCTGGGACAGGTCGATTTTGTAGATTTCCATCTCCAGCTCGCGAGCCACCACCTCGGCGGCCATCGTCTTGCCTGTGCCCGGCGGTCCCGAGAACAGCAGACTGATGCCGGTACCGTAAGAAAGCTTGCGCTGGAATCCCCATTGGCCGTAGACGGTATGCTTGTGCCGGATATGGTCGCTGGCGTGCCGCAGCTTGCGGATCTGGGCTTCGGGAAGCACGAGGTCCGGCCATCGGCGCTTCGGCGACAGCCGCTTCGACTTCGCTCCCAGGTTATGGCTCAACTGCTTGTAGCACGCTTGAATCAGGTCGCTCCATCCGATGGGCTCGCGGCCTTCCCCTTCCGATCGCCACTGGGCCGATGCCCGCGCCGCCGCCAGCGCCTTGGCCATCTGCCCGGGCTGGAAGACGAAGCGCGACGAGAGCGCCTCCCAGTCGATCCCGTCGTCTACCTCGTAAGCGCGCGACAGAGTCCGCCACGCCTCGATCCGCTCCTCCTCCCGGAGTCCGGGTACTTCCAGCTCCAGTTGAATAACGCCGCGCCGGTCGATCGGGAGGCAGGGCGCCTCCGAGATCAGGAAGACGATGCCCGGCAGACGGGTCAGCCGCTCCAGCAGACTCGTCTTGCGGCGTCTGTCCGCTTCTCCGTCCGTCTTCGACAGAAACCCGCAAAACACGGGAATCGCTTGCTGAAGGGCCGCCTCGCGAAATACGATATCCAGCGCGTCCGGCCCGTTGTCGTCCTCTTCGGGCAGCTTGTCCATGTCCACATACAGCAGCGCTTCATTGAAGTGCGCGCCCAGATGGGCGACCTGCGTTCTTCTCCCCGTCCCCACTTCGCCCCATAGTGAAACGACCAGCGCAGCCTCCTCGCCTTCAAGCTCCCCGGCGCGGCGGTCCAGCCAGCTTCGCAGCTTGGCCTGAAGCTCGAAGCGGCCGAGCAGCGGCTCTGGCTCCGCGGCAGGGTCTACGAGCTGCATATAGCGCTTCATCGCCTCCGGCATGACGGCGGAGTCGAGCGTAAACCGAACGATTCGCTCGTCCAGTCGGCAGAGCCGGCTAAGGGTTGTATCTCCCTTGCGCATGCCGACCGCGTCGCGCAGAAAATAGCGGTTCAGCGGCCCGTCGTCCCGCAGCATCCGCACGGCCAGCCGGCGCTCGTCCTCGTCGTCCGCGGCCAGCGATGCCGCCAAGTCGCGGCTCGGATACGCCGCGCTTCGTTCGCCCTGAAGCAGCGCAAACAGCGATTCGTACTTTCGGTCGACCTCCACGGCCAAACAGACGATCAGAACTCTCTGCTCCAGCGCAGACAACCCGAACAGTCGGCCTACATACGGAATCGGCAGAAACGCGTTCTCCTGTTCGCCGAGCAGCGTGCCCTGCTCGGCCCGGCTGCGGGCGCGCGCCCGTCGAAGCGAAAGCTCCTGCCCGGCTTCATCCTCCGGGCCTCCTCCTGCCGCTTCCTCGGCTTTGCTTCTCTCTATCCGATGCAGCAATAGGGCGATGCCGGCGTCCAACCATTCCAGCCACCCTTCGACATAAGCCAGCCTGTCCAAATAGGCCGCCTCCATCCTGACGGCCTCTTCCGCCCGCAAATCCGCTTGCTTCATCGGTTACCCTCCCGCTGCCGATAGAGCCTGCGCCGAACGAACGCTACGATCTGCCGAAAAACCGCTTGACGCGGGACATGAGCCCGCCTTCCTCCGTTTTCGGCTTGGCTGCCTCCGCCCGCTCCTTCAGCACTTCCTTGGCTCTCTTCTTGTAGTATTTGTAATGCTCCGTCTCTCCGCGCGTATGGGCGAGCAGCTCTCTGAGCTCGTCCTCGCTGTCGACGACCGGCGCGCTTCCCCCCGCCTTGCCTCTGCCGGCCGCCTGAAGCGCGCGCCGCTTGTCCTCCAGCTCGAGAAATTTGTCGATTCCGCCGGCTGCAAACTCCTTCTTCTTCATCATTTTCCGCGCTTGTTCGCGGGCCCGCGCTTCAACCATCTGACTCCGTTCGCCGGAGACTACCTGGTCGCCGACGAAATCCGTCGCAGCCCCTACCGCGCTCTTCACGATGGAGCCTCCGGGCACCAGATCGCCCACCAAGCCCGTCACCATGCCGATTCCCGCCTTCACCCGACCGGCTTTGATCGTGGCGCCGACCGCATGGGCTTGCGAGGCCGCGCTCGTCTTAAGAGCCTCGTTGGTTGTCGTCGACGATATGCCCCGGAGCAGATCCCGCTCCTTCACGTCGTATTTCTCGGCCATCTTCTGCTTTAAGAGTCCGCCGACCAAGGGAATCATCCCGACGGCGGTTCGCCCCGGGTTTTGGACGACGTCTTTTACCGCATTTTTGGCTTTCTGCCGCACGTCGAACGTTCCCGGCTGCATCTGCCTGAGAACCTGATGCGTCCGGACGTCCTCTTCGAGATGGACGTCCCGCTTGCGATTGCCGCTCCGCTCGCGGCTTTGGGTCAGATCCCATTTGCCGTACCGAGCGTTCTCGATACGCTGGGAAAAGTCGTTCCATTTCGGATGGTTGGCCGCATCGGTCATTCTTTGGACGCGTTCATGAAAGGCGGGATCGATCTCGCCCGTTCCCTGAGACTGGCTATCGATCGCTTCCTTCGCCGGCTGCGCTTCCGGAGCGGACTGCTCATCCTCCGAAGCTGCCGCCGGGGCCTCCGCAGCCGATACGGCCGCTGCCTGCTCCGGCGCTTCCTCGGACGCCTCTTCCGCTCGTGGAGTCTCCTCGGAGGTTGGCGCTTCCTCGGACGCCTTTTCCGCTCGTGGAGCCTCCTCGGAGGTTGGCGCTTCCGTGCCTGCGCCTCCGCCTGCTCCCATCCCGGGAAAGACGCGCACCGCTCCCTGAGCCTTCAGTCTTGCGATCAGCGCCGCCTTGTCCGGCGCCTGACTCTCTTCCCCCGCCTGCTCCTGCAAATCTTCATCGACTGGGGTTAAGGATCGGCTTCGGGCGGAGCTATCTTCTCCTTTTCGAGCTTCGAACGTCTTCGGCATGGATTCGCTTCCTCTCGGCATGTCATCATTTGGACAGATTATACCAAGCGCGAATAAAAGAATAATGAAAAAACGACGCGGATTGACAACCCGGGAAGAAATGTAGAAGATCGGGGGGATGGAACGATACGACATTGCCCTGAAGCGGCGATTGGAGGGAGTCCGCGGGACGGACGCAGACGAGGCGCAGGCCGCGCCCCGTCGTGCCAGCGCAGCTTGAGCGAAGGCTCCATATCCGATAGGATGCTTACGGCGATTCGAAGCTGTGTCGAACAGAAGGCGTCGAACCGGCCGGATATGTTCAGCCTCTCTCTCAAGCATAAGTGGCTTACCCCGTCCTTGGGATCGGCGGAATCCCGTTGATGTCGGAGGGAATTCAGATCAGGATAGCGAATCGTATACGGTCTGAATCACGAACAAGTCCAGATCCGGCGGCTCCGACAGGAGGACCCGACGATTAAACTTTGAATTTGCTTATCCCTTCGTTCAAGGTTCTGGAGAGCTCATCCAAGCGTTCGATGTGGCCGGTCATCTGAGCTACGGTAGCGGATTGCTGATCGGCCGATGCGGTAACCTGCTGAAGGGAAGCGGAAGCTTGCTCCACCACGCTGGAGATTTCCTCGATCGAGGACAGAACGCCGTTGGAATGCTGCTCGACGACCCGGATAATTTGATGCAGCTCCTTGACGGACTGATTGGTTTTCGACGTCTCCTCCACGATTTTCTCCACGGATTGGGTGCCGTTGCGGATGAGATCGGTCTGCTTGACGACCATCCCGAGGTTGCTTTCCATAGACTGAATCGTCGCCTTGGTCTCGGTCTGAATGCTTCCGATCCGTTCCGCTACCTGCGCCGAAGCCTCGCTCGTTTGCTCGGAGAGCTTCCGGACCTCGGCGGCGACCACGGCGAACCCCTGTCCGGCCTCTCCGGCTCTTGCCGCCTCTATCGCTGCATTTAAGGCCAGCAAATTCGTCTGATTCGCGATCTCGGTAATCACTTCGATGATGCTGCCAATTTCCTCGGAATGTTTCCCCAGCTTATGAATGACCTGCATCGACTTCTGGACCGACTCGTTTAATTCGGTTAATTGCGCCATCGCTTCCGTCATGACCCGATTGGAGTGAATCGCAGATTCCGTCGCTTCTTCGGAGAACTGCGAGGTGCCTTGAATCTGATGGCTGGCTTCCTCGGTTAATTGCTTCGTCTCCTGCATCATCGCCACAATCTCGTTGGTTCGTTCGCTTTGGTGACCGACGCCCGCAGACAGCTCGCCCATCGCGGCGGCAATCTGTTTGGACGCTTCTCCGGTCTCTTCGGCTTGCGACTTCAGGGTGGACGAGGAAGCCGAAATCTCGCCGACAATCGAATTCGAAGAGGAGGTGAGTGCGTTCAGTTCGTCCAAAAACTTATTAAAATAATCCGCCAGCAGCTTCGTCTCGTCATTGGTTTTCAGCTCGACTCGCTTGGTCAGATTGATTTGCCCCTGATCCAGAACGCTCTCGATCCCTTTAATGAACTGTTGTATCGGTTTTTTGACAAACCACCGAATAGCCAGGTTGACGAAGTAGACGATGATGACCAGGTTAACGATCAGCGTAAAATATGTACTTAGAAACTCGTTAAGCGTATCCCCTATGGACTCCATAAATTCCAGACTGAATATGAATTGCTTAAGCAGAGCGATCGGCGTTCCCAGAATCAAGCTCAGCACCGATGCCGCGACAATCATTAACGCGATTTTCTTGCCGATCGTCCATTTCATGCTTCTCTGAATCAGGTGGTTGTTGAACGTGGATTTGATTGTCTGTTTCATTTTGGTTTGCCTCCGAGTCTAGGATGTGGGCAGGGCGCACTACAGAAAAACGATACAGCTTTCAGTTGTATTCGGAATTGACACAAAATTACGACTTCGATCGACTTAATTCGACACTAAATTACACATTCCTTTATATTTCTTTCATTTTTTGTCGAATTTTCTTGGTTTTCATTCCATTTGACAGCCCGTGTCAGTCGTGTGTAGAAGATGTCACTCCTATCTATCGGCTGCCTATGTCCAATTATGAAGTACAAAATTGAACGAGATATACCGCGCATACTCTCGATACCGTACGGATT
This sequence comes from Cohnella hongkongensis, assembly GCF_042654645.1. Classification (NCBI taxonomy): domain Bacteria; kingdom Bacillati; phylum Bacillota; class Bacilli; order Caryophanales; family Paenibacillaceae; genus Cohnella; species Cohnella hongkongensis. The sequence continues at coordinate 168,055 of NZ_JBHSEP010000006.1, forward strand.
CGCAGCGAGAGCTGCCGTCCCAGCCCTTCCTTGGCTAAAAAGCTGAACCGGCGCATCCCTTCTCTATCGGCTCTTCTATCTCTGCAGCGGAATGGAAGGCCCCTCTCCGTTTGACATATCTTGCACGACCTCCGGGAACCCGTATTGCGTCGCGGAAATCGGCCTCGCGAGGTGAACCCCCAGGCAAGCCGGCCTAATGTCGACTCCCTCTTTACACCTCTTCACACCTTTTTTTAACATTTTTCTGGTCTGATTATTGGTATCCGTTGTCTATCCTAGACTCATCCGCATTGGAAGGGAGATCGGCAATGACGAAAACGATTCTGAAAGCTGCGAATCTCTCCAAAAAACGGAAAAAACATGCGCTCCATCACGTCTCCAATCGAGATCAACGCGGAATAATCTGCGGCTTGATCGGGGGAGAATGGCGCGGGAAAGTCCACATTCATGCGCGCTGTCATGGGGTTAATTACACTGGAGGGCGACATGGGATGGTTTGGCGGGGCAGGCGCGAAGGGCGAGCGCGGAGAAGAACGGGACTATCGATTGGAAACGCCAACGCTCCATCCGGATTTAACGTCTCGGGAGAATCTGCATGATTTGAAGCGAGAGCTGAGGAAATGAAAGCAAGAGATCGGGAAAATCCGGCGAACGCCGGCTACGGCAGGAAGCTTTCGTCTAGGCGTTATAAACGGCATCAAACCGGACAGTAAAGTCGCCATAGACAAGGTATTTGCGCGTTTCTATATGGAGGTCGCCAGCAGGACGAATACGGAAGCCAGTTGGAAAGCCAGCTGGTTAGGTCTGCATCTGTCGAAGAAACTAGTGGAAAAAATGAATGGAAAATGGACGCCAGTATAGACCAGATAGGGTTTATTCTTAGCATCCATTTTCCTATCCATATGAAATCGCCATAGCGGGCGGGCATCGGGCTGCGTGGAATTTCGGGATGCCCCGTCAGACTTTCAGCGAGCCCCGGAATCCCCTTGCGCCATAGTAGGATTCCGCTCCGTTGTGGTACACGAATACCGTGTCGTAGCGCCGATCGCAGAAGAGAGCACCCCCGAGCTTTCGAATCCGTTCGGGGGTTTGGACCCAGCTCGATGTTTTCAGATCAAAGCTGCCGAGTGTCTGGAGTTCCCGGTATTGTTCCTCCGTCAGGAGCTCGACGCCCATCTCTGCTGCCATACCGAGGGCGCTATGGTTCGGTTTATGTTCTTTCCTCGACTCCAGCGCTTCGCGGTCGTAGCAGACGCTTCTGCGCCCTTTCGGACTTTCAGCCGAACAGTCATAGAAGATGTAGTCGCCCGTGCTGGCGTCATGGCCGACCACATCCGGTTCTCCGCCGGTCGTTTCCATTTCATGGAGCGACCACAGCTTCTCGGGAGAAGCTTCAAGCCTCGCTTGTACGTCGGTCCACTCCAGACTGGGGTGCCGATTCATATGTTTCTCGAAACGGGCCTTCAATAGGGGGATCAAGCTGTCCCGCTGTTCGGGCGACAGTTCCTTTTTGACGCGGTCCGGGCTCGTTGTCATGTTGAATTTCTCCCTTCGTAGCTGCCGGCGCCTGAGTGAACGTTATACGGTACAGGCGGCCGGCGCGAAAAGCGATATGCGATGCGTTTTGCGGCGTGCGGCGGTGCAGTGGCGATGCGGTTCGACATGTGCGATGGTGCTGTGCCGATGCGGTTCGCGATGGCGATTGGTGTTGTGGCGATAAGCCGTGCGTTTTGACAATGCGTTCTAACCACTCGTTCCCCGAGAGGGTCGCGCGAATACTATAGATACCATAATGGTCTATTGTACCTGAATCTGTAGCGGCAAGAAAGCTGTTTATCCTGCCACTTGGGCAAGCCTGCTTCGACCGAACGCCCGTCCCTCATCAACATTGTGCCATCGTTTTGTTGAGACCTCTCCCGCCCCTTATCACATTGTGCCATCGTCTTGTTGAAGCGGCTACAATGTGGTATATTAGGTGCAAATTTACGGTGTGAAGCACATACCGCTTTGGATACGGCGCCTTTAGGGGCATGGTCGTATCGGAGCGGTATTTTATTTTTCATGCGTGGTGGGAGGAAGATGAAGAGATGAGCTTGCTGTTTGAAGAAGTTTATGAGCGTTGGTTGAGCAAACAAATAGCCGAGGAGAAGAATCTCAGACGAAGAGAGCTTCTGAAGAAAGGTTTGAGCCACGGAACGGTTACGTTTCTGCGCACGATATGGTTTCCTGTCATCGGAAGCTTAGACCATCTGTATGCCGAATATGAAGTCCGCGATTTGAACAACAAATATCGTTATCTGGATCTGGCTTATATGCCGGGGGGCGTGAAGGGCTGTGTGGAGATTCAGGATTACCGCTCTCACGCTAGAGATATCGAGACCGACCGGTTCAAGGACTTATGTATGAAGCAGGCGCTGCTCGTTCTGGACAATTGGTTTTTTCTTCCGATCGCCTACTTGTCTATCCGCGACGACCCGGGAGTTTGCAAGCAGCTTGTCCTTTCCTTTGTCGGGAAGTTCCTGTCGATGGATACGACGTCCGGACTGACTTGGGCGGAAGCAGAAACTTTACGATTTGTCCGCCGCTTGATGCGCCCTTTTGAGCCGCGAGAGCTTTCCGCTCATCTGCTTCTTTCGGAGAACCGCACCAGAATGATTCTTCGTTCTCTTGTGGCCAAGAAGCTTCTAATCGTGGCAAGCGGCAACCAACGGTACCGTACCTATCTGCTTAACAGCGAACTCTGATGATGGGAATCTGTTGATCTGTAGCACGCCTGCTGCGAAGTTGGCCGTTTCTCTATTGCTCCGTTGGCCTGCTGCTCTGTTGCTCCGCTGCTTCGTTTGCTCTGGTGCTTCGTTGGCCTGCTGCTCTGTTGCTCCGCTGCTTCGTTTGCTCTGGTGCTTCGTTTGCCTGCTGCTCTGTTGCTTCGCTGCTCCGTTGCACCGCTGCTCCGTTGGCTAACGGTTGTAGCAGCTGTTATATTCGCCGAAACAGGGCCCCTGAAAATCTAACGGTTGTAATTGCCGCTAAATCGGCCGCTATCAGCTTAAAGCAATAGAAATCAGTGAAATAACGCCGTTCGCAACCGTTAGAGTGTGACAGAGACTAAAATCAGCGAAATAGCGGCTGTGGCAACCGTTAGTAACGACGCCAACTGAGCGAGACACGGAAAATAAGCATTGAGCGGGAACGCCGGCGGGGATTCCACTCGCCGCACGAAGCAGCAGTCTCTACCGATCTGTTCGAATCGAGGTAACGGAGCAGCGAGCGGGAGCTGCGGCGCGGATTCCGGGACAACAAGCTGGAACGCCGGAGCGGATTCCGGAGCAGCGAGCGGGAACGCCGTTTTTGGGTCAAGACTAGCCCCCTCCCCCGTACGAAGGCTCGAACGGCCTTTATCCTGGGACGGGAGTTGGTGACGAGCGGTTGATGGGGGCGGACGGCATGACGGGGTCGATCGACATGTGGTCGCGTACTCTCGCGGGGGTAACGGCATGGTTACGCTGCATGACGGGGGCGGTCGACCACATGCGGTCGCGTACCCTCGCGGGGGTCACGGCATGGTTACGCTGCATGACGGGGGCGGACGGCATGACGGGGACGATCGACATGCGGTCGCGTACTCTCGCGGGCGTCACGGCATGGTTACGCTGCATGACGGGGTCGATCGACATGCGGTCGCGTACCCTCGCGGGCGTCACGGCATGGTTACGCTGCATGACGGCGGTCGGTCGACCACATGCGGTCGCGTACTCTAGTGGGCGTCACGGCATGGTTACAGCTTCTTTGACATGGTGGCGGCCTTTGGGGATAACGTAAGGAGAGCCCGAGACGGGATCCTCGATCACCGTGCAGTCCAGTCCGAACACGTCCTTGATCAACTCGCTGGTAACCACGGTTGACGGAGCGCCTTCGGCGACAAGCTTGCCGTCCTGCAGGGCAAAGATATGATCGGCGTACCGCGCGGACAGGTTGATGTCGTGCAGCACCATGACGATGGTCGTTCCGTGCTTGCGGTTAATGTCGGTAAGCAGGTCCAAAATCTCGACCTGGTACGTAATGTCCAGGAAGGTCGTCGGCTCGTCGAGAAACAGAATATCGGTCTGCTGAGCCAGCGCCATAGCGATCCAGACCCGCTGCCGCTGGCCGCCCGACAGCTCGTCGATGTGATGGTTGGCAAACTCGGTAATGTTCATAATCTCCATTGCTTCGGCGACGGCTGCGTAATCCTTCTTCGACCAGCCGCCCAACAGAGATTGGTGAGGGAACCGGCCTCGTCCGACCAGATCCGCCACAGAGATGCCCTCCGGCACGATGGGGGACTGCGGCAGCAGTCCGACGACACGAGCCAGCTGCTTGGGCGGGAACTTGCCGATCGGCTTGCCGTCAAGGGTGATCGACCCGGATTCGGGTTTGATGAGCCGCGCCATCGCTTTCAGGAGGGTGGACTTCCCGCACCCGTTCGACCCGATCATGACGCTTATTTTGTTGCTGGGCACGACCAGGCTCACATCGTGGATGACCGTTTTATTCTCATAGCCGGCAACGAGATTGTCGACCTGAAAGGTATGCGTCGGTTTCATCACAATTCTCCCTTTCGATTCATTCGGATGAGCAAATAGATCAGATACGGCGCGCCGAGGATTCCCGTAATGATGCCCACCGGGAATCTGTACTCGAAGGCGAATTGCCCTACGAGGTCTGACGCCAGAACCAGATTCACACCGACAAGCCCCGCCGGAAGGACGCCGGAGAAGCCCACGCCGACCAATCTCTTGGCGATTGGCCCCGAAAGAAAGGAAACAAAGGCGATCGGCCCCGTCGTGGCGGTCGCAATCGCGATCATGCACACGGAGGCGACGATTAGGCCGATTCTGGTTTTGTCCGTGCTGACGCCAAGCGAAGTCGCCGACTGCTCGCCAAGCTCCAATAGGCCCAGATGCCTTCCGAGCGCCATAATGATCGGAGCGCAGATGACGACAGCGGCCACGAGAGGCGTCAACTGGCTCATCTGGGACCCGTTCAGGCTGCCCGCGAGCCATCTTAGCGCTGCAGGTACGTTTTGCTCCGCGCTGACCAGCAGCAGATAGGAGATCAGAGCGTCCAGCATCGCTTGGATGCCAATCCCGATCAGAATAAGCCGTCCGATAGAGAAGACCTTTCCCCTCGACAAAACATAAATAAACAGCACCGTCGCCAGCCCGGCTGCGACCGAGGCCGCGGAGATGACTGCTCCGTTTGCATTAAGGACGGTAATACAGAAAACGGCGGCCGCACTGGAGCCGGACGTAATGCCGATCACGTTGGGATTCGCCAACGGATTGCGCAGCATCGTTTGAAAGGTATAGCCTGCAACGCCGAAGGCAAAGCCGGCGAACAGCCCCGCCAACATGCGCGGAAGGCGAATCGTGTTCACCGCGAACGACACGCCTTTGGCGGATTCCCCCATTAGCGCGCGAATGACTTCCTTGACCGGATAGATCGTATTCCCTAATAAAAGCATGGCGCAGCAGAGCATGCAGGCCAGCAGGAACAGAAGGCTGGTGACGATAATAAAACGGCGGCGCCTCCGGCGCCTGCCCGCCATAATGTAGGCAATAGATGGACTTGTCATAATGACCGCACTTTCGATCTCATCGCTAGAATGATCAGAATAGGAGCGCCGATAAACGCCGTTACGACACCGACCTCAAGCTCGCCGGGACTTCCCAGAAGCCTCCCGACGACATCCGACAGAGTCAAAATAATCGCGCCCGCGACGGCCGACATCGGGATCACGAAGCGCAAATCCGGCCCAAGGAGCAAGCGAATGGCATGCGTGGACAAAAGACCGATAAACCCGATCGGTCCCGCCAGCGCGGTGGTCGCCCCGCATAACAAGACGCCTCCCATCGCCGCGATCAGCCGAAGCGTACCTGTCCGCACGCCTAGTCCCGTCGCTACGTCATCGCCAAGCGCCAAGGCGTTCAGCGCCGGCGCCGTAATGAATCCGATGAGCAGGCCTACGATCAGAAACGGGATAAAGGTGCCGATGCTGTCCCAGGTGCCCGCTCCCACGCTCCCGACCTGCCAGAATCGGAACTGATCCATGACATAGGAACGCGGAATGAGAATCGCGGATACAAGCGAGGCAAGAGCGGCGCTTACGGCGGCTCCGGCCAGAACAAGCTTAATGGGCGTGGCACCACCACGCCCCATCGAGCCGATTCCGAACACGAAGACCGCTGTAATCGCAGCCCCTGATAAAGCTAGCCATATGTATTGATCCGCAGTCGTGATGCCCAAGAAAGCCATACCGGTCACGACGAATAAGGCCGCTCCCGTATTCACGCCCAGAATGCTGGGATCGGCAAGCGGGTTGCGAGTGACCGATTGCATAAGCGCTCCGGAAACTCCAAGCGCGGCGCCGCCCAACAAGCTGAAGACGGTTCGGGATATTCTTTTCCTCACGATGTTCGCTCCGTAGGAATCGACGTCCGGGTGGAACAAACCGTCGACCAGCTCGTGAATGCGGATCGCCCGAGAGCCGAAGATCAGGGAAGCGAGCACGCTGGCCCCGAGGAGAATGAGGCATAGGGTCAGAACGAGGGGAAATCTCCTCGGGATATGCGCGCTTGGTTGAGCTGCGTTCGAGATGGAGTTCAAATTCATTGTACTTTGTCAGCGGCGGCTCCGATCAGACTCAGATATTCGTCGATCGTGTAAGCGATCGAGAGCGGATTCGGCGTACCCGCTGCCACCAGAGGCGTGTCGCTGTCAATAAACGCGACCGATCCTCTCTCGATCGCAGGAATTTTGCCCAACAGGGAATCCGCCTTAACGGCTTGATACAGATCGTCATTGCCATATCCGATTAGAATGTCCGCGTCATACAGGGCTTCGGCATTCTCCGCGCTCAAGGACAAGGAGTAGCTATTCGGGTCCGTAATCAGGCTCGTGACGCTGTCCGGATAGACGAAGCCCATCTCATGCAGGAAGGAGACGCGCGAATCGATTGGCGTATAAATATGAAGCTTGGATAAATCCTGCGCGTTGAAGTTGACCCAAACGACCTTCTTATCTTTCAATTGAGGGTATTGGCTCAGTTTATCGTTCACCAAAGCCTCCGTATCCTTAATGAGCTGCTCGCCTTCGGCGGCCATGCCCATGCCGATTGCATTGAGCGTAACCTGCTCGCGCCACGTGGTCGACCAAGGAGCCGTCGGATACGCCACGACGGGAGCGATCTCCCTCAGCAGATCGTAATCCTCTTGCGTGATGCCGGAGTAGGCCGCCAGAATGACGTCCGGATTGGCGTCGGAGATCGCCTCGAAGTCAAGACCGTCCGTATCCTGGAAGACGTTAGGATCGGCGACGTTCAACTCATCGAGCTTTTCCTTGGTCCAAGGCAGCAGTCCGCTGCCGTCCTGAACGCCGAAGTTCGCCGCGGAGAAGCCGACGGGAACTACGCCAAGCGCAAGAGCGACATCGTGGTTGGCCCATTGAATGGTCACGACACGCTCGGGTTTGCTTTCAATTACCGCTTCGCCTAGCGCATGCTTGACGACGATCGGATATTCCACGGCAGCCTCCGATGCTTCCGGAGTTTCCGCTGCAGGCGTCTCCGCAGATGCCGCCGCGTTCTCGGACGGAGAGGGTGACGACTCTTCATTGGAAGAGTTGGCCGAGCATGCAGCCAGCAAAACCATAATCAAGAGCGAGACCCCTAATGTCGATAACAAGTTCTTTTTCTTTGCCTTCATGACGCATTCTCATCCTTCACTCATGTATAATTGTTCATGCTGAACATTTGGCGATAATCATTGAAAATGATTCTCAATATCACGTTGTAAACTATACCTTGTCTTCGTCGATCTGTCAATCAAAATGGGGAAATTTCCGACGCATATCCTCCAACAAATGAACCCCACGATGCACGACTTCAGACGGAAGAAATTCGGCATTCCTCCGGATTACGGCTCCTCCTTTGACAGCTAGAGCCTTCATCTCCCATTCATTCTGGTAAAAGCTCTCCCCTCCATGATGAAAACCGGATAATCAGTTCTCTCATCGAACGGATTCAATACGCATGCATCCCTTCAACCTATGTTCAAGGGCAGATGACCGCTATATTGTGATATATGGATGGTGTAGTATGAATTTTCATTGGATCACGTTTGGAAGTCAAAAACATCGGCGCCGATAGAAAGTGACGTTCTTTCACTTCCTTCTTCTTAAAGCTCTTCCAATGAAGTATACAACCATTCCCAGCAGCATAACTCCGATAATCTCGATGGCTCTCCGCGCCGGGCTTAGTCCCTGTCCAAATGCGACTTCGTGCTGCAGATAATCCACTGACTCGTACTTCTCTATAATCTCCGGAACGTAGTCCGAGGTCAGATAAATCCCCTGAATGATCTGAAAAGCATAATAAACAGCTACGAATATCAGGCCTACGATTAGAGAACGAAAGAATGGTTTTTTCATAACTTCCCGCCTTAGTTATTGTATACAATATAATGATTACTATTTTAACGTCATCCGCTTCGACCGTAAATAATCCCGTTGAAGAACTCTTGCGACCGATTAGAACAGGAAATCCCCAGCGACTATCGAAGAAAGAAGCACCCGACAGAGAGAGCTCCAATCTTACCTACCCTACCCCAGGAGGCTGAAGTCGCATGGGGAAATCCTTAAATATTCAAGGCCTTAACGGAACCAAGTTCAGTCAACAACTAAAAGGTGTTAACCTGGAGCAGGTCCTCATCGTAGCGATCGATGCGGCCAAGCTCCACCAAAAAGCCTGATCTGCAATTATTTCGGCGACATCATTGAAAAGCCCTTCTTTTTCTCGGTGAATGATTCTGGTATGGAGCTGAATCACGAACAAAGGATGAAGAATGGAGACGCCCTTATGGACGTCTCCTTAAGTCTCATGGTTCGTGTTCGGCCGCTCTCTTCGGTTTTGTTCCTACATTCCGAGCAAGTCGCGACAGCTTCCGCCCTTCATTTCCCGCTGATTCGCGCTTCGGGCTTTCACGCCCGTCTCCTTTCAAGCCTTCTAATCCGCATCAAAACCGTCGATCATGCCAAGCGCTTCCAGCGCTCTGACGAACACGACCGCAGCCTGGGCGCGCGTCGTTACCCCCTTCGGGCTGAACGTATTCTCGCTTGTGCCTGTCATGATGTTCAGCTTGACCATCAGGCCGACGTCCCTCAGATAAGCCGCACCCACGCTGCCGATATCCCTGTAGCCATTTAGTGCCGCGTTTTCCTCCGGGACCGGAAGCTCCTCAAGGGCGATGACGGCCGCGATCATGCTTGCCATCTCCTCGCGAGTCAACGGCTGATCCGGGTTGAAGCGCGTCCCGCTCGCGAAATCCAGCAATCCGAGCGCCTTCGCTTGACTGACTTCTTCGTAGTACCATGCGCCTGGCTTGACATCGTCGTATGACGCTTTGCGGTCGGTTAAGTCGCCGCGCCCGAGCGCCCGGACAAGCATGGCGGTGAACTCCGCTCTCGTTACGGATCTGTCCGGGGCGTACTTGCCTCCGCCAACACCGCCAACCAGGCCCTTCGCCGCGGCGAGCCGGATAGACGGCTCGCCCCAATGCGGCAGCGCATCGGCAAAGCTGACCGGATTTTGCGCGATGACGTATGCGCTATTGGTGTAAGAGCGAATCATCGCATACCATGTATCGTCCAGCTTGACCGACAGGGCGGGGACGAATTCAAACTTCCCGGTCTTCTCGTTATGGCGGAACGCGCCCCATTGCTCCGGCATGTCGGTGATGTCCTTCGGCAGCGGAATCGCCCTTGCAAGCGCCTTGCTGAACCGATTCGCCGTCCCGATCGTTTGTTCCGTCCTGACGTTAACGATCTCGATGCGAAAATCCACGATGGCGCCTATGATGCGGCCATGGGGCAGATCGTTGGCGAAGGCCGCCTGAATGTCTTCGTCGCCGGTCTTGTCGGTCAAGGTGATTTTGAAGCTGATATCCTCGGCTTTCAGACGGTTGGCGTCAAGCAAGTCCGTCAGCCCCGGAATCAGCGAAGCCAGCTCGACCGGCACTTGGTAGCTTCCGTAAGGAGTCTTGATCTCCATGAAGAAGGCGGCGTTTTTCTCCCCCAGCTCAGTTAAGACGCTCGCCGGGATGCGGACATACGCTGCACCGGCATCGTTCGGCAAAACTTCCAACGTGACGGACGGCTTCGTCGCGTCTATCTCGGATGGATCGAGCAAGGTGCCGTTCTTGTCAATGAACAGCTCCTCGGCGACAGGCAGCGGCGAGCCGCCTCCGCCTCCGCTCGATGGCGGGGGCGTCACACCGCCGCCCCCATGGTTCGCCGTCCATTGCGCGTACAGCGTAACGTTGTCCGTCCCCATCGTCAAGGTTGATCCTTCCGCGTAGCTCGCTCCCTTCCCATCGGCTTGCGAATTCCATCCGGCGAACGTATAGCCTGATCTTGTCAAGCTGCCGGTGTTGCCCTGTACGGTAACGACGGCTCCTTCAACATAACGATTGGGATCGCTCGGCGCGCTGCCTCCCGTATGTCCGTTTCCGCTATACGTTACGGTGTAGGTCGGGTCCGCCGTCCACTGCGCATAGACGATGATGTCTGCGAATACGGCCGTTGCGGCGTCGAACGGATCGCCTTGTCCTCCCGCATCCGTGTTCCATCCCGCGAACGTGTATCCCGCTCGGGTCGGCGGAGTCGGCAGCGACCCGACATTCCCTCCGTATACCGCCGTCGTTACTGTCGGATGAGCATCCGTGTCTCCTTCGTTCTTATTGAAGGTTACGCTGTGAATAGGGACCGTCGTCCATTGCGCATATACGATCATGTCTGCGTATACGGCTGTTGCGGCGCTGAACGGTTTGCCCTGTCCTCCCGCATCCGTGTTCCATCCCGCGAACGTGTATCCCGCTCGGGTCGGCGGAGTCGGCAGCGATCCGACATTCCCCCCGTATACCGCCGTCGTTACCGTCGGACGAGCATCCGTGTCTCCCCCGTTCTTATTAAACGTCACGGCGAAGGCCTCCGCCGTCCATTGCGCATAGACCGTTACGTCCATAGCGGGCATGATCAACGTGGTGGAGGGGCTGTTGGCATCAGCCAAAGTCACGCCGTCATCCGTCGTCCAACCGCTGAACGTGTAATGGTCGCGGCTGCCTGCGTGAATGGTCACCGTCGTGCCATCGGCATAACTGCCCGCACCGGATGGGGAGGCGTAGCTGTCGCTTACAGTAAGGGTATACTTGGCTTCCTCAAAGACGGCTCTTACCGTCACCGGATGATCCGGCATGATGAAGGTGTCCCCCGTAATCGCAATGTTGCCGCTGACAACCAGCCATTCCTTGAACCGGTAGCCCGCATTCGGCGCTGCGGTCAGCGTAATTTCGGCGCCTTCGGGAGCCGATGCCGCGCTGGCGGCGGCTGTGCCGTTGCCGTCGGCCTCGACGGTAATGTCGTATTTCTCCGGAATAAGCTGCGCCTTTAAGACGGTTCCGGAGGCAAGTTCCAGCGTTGTCCCTGCTTCATGCAGAGTCGTTCCGTCAAACCAGCCCCATTCTCCCGTAACGCTGCCCGCTATGTGAAATCCGTTTTCCTCCGTAATCTCCGGCAACGTCAAAGTCCCCGTATATACCACCGTGGCGGAGGTCAGCGCATCCCCCTTGTATCCCTTGCCCATCGTTCCGAGGGTACCGTTATCATCCATGTCGTATGTGACCGTTTTCAGACCGTTGAAGCCTAGCTTGTCCACATCCTCTCTCCAGACTTCAAGAGCAGGGCGGAAGCCGGCACTGGGAGGGCCACCGAGATAGCCGCGGCTCGAATAATAACCGTCGTGGGCTTCCCCTCCACGTGCTATCCGAGAAGCCGTTGGATAAACCGTATCCTGCCCCCAGGAAAAACCGCCCAGATCGCCAAGCAGATGCCCGATCCTGGTCATCACTTGATCCCATTCATTGTTTCTCGGCCCCGCAAAACCCGTAATTAGCTGAGGATAAGCATAGCCGACCGACAAGGAGCGCAGCATATAATTAACGCCGCCAGCAGAATATCCCTTTCCGTAAATAAGACGAGCATGATCAAGATTTCCATCACTTACGGATGTAGTGACATTGTAATCCGCCACGAACAAGCTGCGATCTCGGGCCGTCGCTGCTTCCGGCGATTGAAAAGTGCTCAAAGAATAGGCGTTCACCGTGCCCGCATAGGTGAAGGGAATCCATTTAAAGCTGATGTCCGGCAAAGCGGGATTTGCCGCGCCGATATTGTCTTCCTTCACTGATGACAGATCGAAATAATAGGTTCCCCCGGGAGCGAGAGAGAACTGCTCGCCTTCAGGGTTCTTCGTCCATATCGCATAGAGCGTTGTATCCCCCCTAACAAGAGTATCGGCATTAAACGCAGCGCCTTGCCCAGACAAATATGCGGTTGGATGATCGGCCCATTGGGCAAATGTATATCCTTCCCGCGGCGGCGGTTCCGGCAACGTACCAACAGTCTCATGATATAGAACCTCCATGGTCGTTGGATTTGCCTCCGTATCTCCGTCGTTGTTGTTGAAGGTTACGGTAAAAGCGGCTTTCTCCCATCGTGCAGATACATGCATGCTCGCATACACGGGTGTCTCGGCATCGAACGGTGCTCCCCCGGATTCCCAGCCTTTGAATACATACCCGTACCGAATCGGATCTGCAGGCAGCGTTCCGACGCCCTGACCGTATACGGCCTCGAGCACAGCACCTCCCTCAAAGTGAACTTTGAACGGTGCTTCTTCCCACCTGGCATGCAGCGTCGTATTTGCGTCTACAGAATTATAGCCCCAGGGTTCAGTGTCCCCTTCCTTAAACCATCCAAGGAAGGAGTAGCCATCTCTTGATGGATTCGCAAGCGTCTCCTTCAAATTGTTATCGATGGAAGTCGCGCCCGCCACAAACGAGATTTGTTGGAGCGGATTTCCGAAAAACACCTCTTCTCCGAACGTAACCGAGTTGATGTTTATAAATGTAACGCTAGATATAGGGTTATTAGCAAATGCGCGAAAACCGATTTCCAAGTTCTCAACTACCCCCGACGGAATTGTCAAGTTGGTTAGTTGATTGTCCGCGAATGCATATTGATCAATCATTCTATGGCCTGGCGGTAGCGTTACACTATGAAGTCCAAGATGCCTGAATGCTCCCCTCTCGATTTCCAGTACAAACTTTCCATCGATCCTGTCCGGGATTTCGACATCTTTGTCATTCACGTGATGATATCCCGTAATCCTGACCATATCGTCAAATATGTTAAGTTCTGAGGGAGAATTTATCCAGATGAAAGGCGCTTCCTCCCACTTGGCATACATCGTCGTATTTGCATTTACAGAATCATACATCCACTGTTCAGTATGATTCTCATCCTTAAACCATCCAAGGAAAGAGTATCCATCTCTCCGCTGATTCGCAAATGTCTTCCTCAAATGATCATCCATAGGATCTTGGCTCATCTCAAACGTGATATGCTGAAGCAGATTCCCGGAAAACACATCAACTCCAAACTGATCTGTGGACCCTTCAATGGCAATGCTGGATAAATGGTTACTAGAAAAAGCGCCATCATGCACTTCCGCTACGCTGCCCGGAATCGTCAAGCTGGTGAGTTGATTGTTCGCAAACGCGGATGCGCCGATCGTTTGAATGTTCGGCGGTATCGTCACACTGGCGAGTTGGTTGTTCGCAAACATAGTTGCGCTGATCTCTGTGATGCCGCCAGCTATCGTTACATCAACAAGCTGATTATTTGCAAACGCAGCTGCGCCGATCTCTGTGACGCTGTCCGGTATCGTGACACCAACAAGCTGATTTTCCGCAAACGCGCTCTCCCCGATTTCCGTGACGCTGTCCGGTATTGTCACACGATCAAGCTGATTATTCATAAACGCAGATGCGCCGATCTCTGTGACGCTGTCCGGTATCGTGACACCAACAAGCTGATTATTCGCAAACACAGCTGCGCCGATCTCTGTGAGGCTGTCCGGTATCGTTACATTGGTGAGGAGATTATGCTCAAATGCTCCTTCCCCAATGCTCTTAATGCCGCTTGGCAACTGTACACTGGCGAGCTGATTGCTACGAAATGCATTTGCGGCGATCTTAGTGACGCTGTCCGGTATCATTACACTAAGAAGCTGATTACCAGGAATAAGCGGATTGCCCGCAAACGCACCTTCCCCGATTTCCGTAACAGGCTTTCCGTGGATCGTGTCCGGGATGACGACATTTCTCACCATTTTTTTATTCCGACCCGTGATCGTGACCCCCGTGTCATTCGTTCTCCACATAAATTCCTCGACAGCCGCAGAGGCCGGGGCAGGGGAATTCCCCAGCGGTAAAAAATCCAGCAGCATTAGAGCAAGAAGCACACTAGCTATTTTTCTCAAGGGACAAACGCCTCCTCTTTTCACCGTGCTACGCTGCGATTCTTCGGATCGCTGATGTACAGCTTCGCCTGCTGATCCCCTCTAAGCGTCTTGCCCTATGATCTCTCTCTTTCTTCCAGCATGCTAAGGATCATCGCAACCGCTTCCGCTCGAGTCGCCGTGTCGTTCGGAACGAACTTGTTGTCGCCGCGGCCCCTGACGATGCCCAGTTGACGGATCGCTTCTACCGCGCCTCTCGCCCATTTCGGAATGTCTTCGTCATCGGCGAAGCCGGTCGGCGCATCCGTATCAAGAGACACTTTCAGCGCTCTGGCAATCATCGACGCCATCTCCGCCCGGGTGATCCGGGCATCGGGCCGGAAGCTGCCGTCCCCGTACCCGCCGACGATTCCCGCTTGCACGGCAAGAGCTGCCGCACGTTTGGCCCAGGAGCCAATCTGATCTTGATCTTGGAATGGAAGCGCCGAGCCTGTTCCCTCCAACTTCAATGCGCCCGCCAGCATAACCGTAAATTCGGCGCGAGTAACCGGATGGTCGGGCTTGAATGTTCCATCCGGATAACCTGTAATCATCTCATTAAATACGGCTTTCTTGATGCTTGCTTCCGCCCAATGTCCGGAGATGTCGCTGAAGGCTATCTCAGGCTGGGCAGGTTCCGGCGCCGCTTTATCTTTCGCGAATACCGCAAACTTCGTCAAGTGATCAACCTCTACGGAGATGCGATTGCCTTCGATCTTGCCTCCGGCAATTTCCACCCATTCCTTCTTTGCTTCGTCATAGAAGCGTACGACGGGAACTTGATTCGCCTTCAGCTTGGCCGGATCGAAGGCAAAGATCAGCGTTACCGCTTTTTTGAAGTTCTCTGAGACGTTTTTCAAAATCTCGTAGATCGGGCTGGCAGGCACATCCCCTTCCGTCAGAAGGCGCTGCGTGTCCGTTACTTTCTCTATCGTTAGTATCATTTCCTTATCGGAGGCTCCCGCTGGAATGACGATGGTGACGTCATCCCCTAAGCTGACCTCGCCCGCTCTACATGCCGGAAGGGTTAATGTGCCGTCTGTGGAGGCGACTCTGTCATCGCATGACGGTGAAGGCGAATCTCCCCCGCTGCTTCCTCTATTGCTCGCCGTCCATTGCGCGTACAGCGTGACGTCGTCCGTTCCCATCGCAAAGGTTGATCCTGCCGCATAGCTCGTTCCCGCTCCACCCCCTTGCGTATTCCATCCGGCGAACGTGTACCCGGATCTGGTCAAGCTTCCGGTATTGCCTTGTACGGTGACGGCAGCTCCTTGTACATAACGATTGTGATCGATCGGAACGCCGCCTCCCGTGTGTCCGTTTCCGTTATACGTTACCGTGTAGGTAGGATCCGCCGTCCACTGCGCATAGACGATGATGTCTGCGGTTACGGCTGTATCGGCGTCGAACGGATCGCCTTCTCCAACCGCATCCGTGTTCCATCCTGTGAACGTATACCCCGTTCTAGTCGGCGGCGTCGGCAGCGTTCCGACGTTTCCTCCATATACGGCTGTCGTTACCGTCGGATTCGCGTCCGTATCTCCCCCATTCTTATCGAAAGTCACGGTGTAGACGGGATCCGCCGTCCATTGCGCATAGACGATGATGTCTGCGGTTACGGCTGTATCGGCGTCGAACGGATCGCCTTCTCCAACCGCATCCGTGTTCCATCCTGTGAACGTATACCCCGTTCTGGTCGGCGGCGTCGGCAGCGTTCCGACGTTTCCTCCGTAGACAGCCGTCAAAACCGTCGGACTTGCTTCCGTATTCCCGCCGTTCTTATCGAAGGTTACGCTGTAGACGGTGTCCGCTGCCCATTGCGCATAGACGGTGATGTCTGCGGTTACGGCTGTATCGGCGTCGAACGGATCGCCTTCTCCAACCGCATCCGTGTTCCATCCTGTGAACGTATACCCCGTTCTGGTCGGCGGCGTCGGCAGCGTTCCGACGTTTCCTCCATGCAGCGCCGTTATGGTCGTCGGACTTGCATCCGTTTCCCCGCCGTTCTTATCGAAGGTCACGGTGTAGGGCACCGAAATTTGACCGTGATCATTCCGTCCCCACGCTACAACGGTGCCGTCCGCCTTCAGCGCCAGGGAATGATTATTTCCTGCTGCTATCGCCACTACTCCGGATTCCGCTTCCGTCGGCACCGTCGTTTGACCGTAACTATTTGCTCCCCACGCCACCACGGTACCGTCCGCCTTCAGGGCCAGAGAATGAGCACTGCCGGCAGTAATCGCCACTACGCCGGTCTGCGCTTCTGCAGGCACTGTCGATTCAGTACCCAATCCCCACGACACCACCGAGCCGTTCGCTTTCAGCGCCAGGGAAAAATCACCTCCGGCTGCTATCGCTACGACATCGGAGAGTCCGATCGGCACCGCCGTTTGATCCTCATAAGGCGACCCCCACGCCTCCACGGTGCCGTTCGCCATCAGCGCCAGAGAATGAGAAGTTCCGGCTGCTATCGCCACGACATCGGAGAGTCCGTCCGGCACCTCCAACTGATCGTAAGCATTATATCCCCACGCCTCCACGGTACCGTTCGCCTTCAGGGCCAGAGAATGAGCGCTGCCGGCTGTAATCGCCACCACGTCTGTCTGCGCTTCCGTCGGCACCGCCGTCTGACTTAAATCATTTCCTCCCCACGCCAACACGGTACCGTCCGACCTCAGCGCCAGAGAATGACGAGCTCCCGCTGCGATCGCCACCGCATCGGACTCCGCTTCCGCCGGCACCGTCGTCTGACCGTCATCATTCCGTCCCCACGCCACAACGGAACCGTCAGATTTAAGCGTCAGCGAATGATCGTATCCCGCTGCAATTCTCTTTGTTTTGACCGAAACGGCGAGGTCAGCAGGAACAGTCGTTTGACCGCCATCATTCGATCCCCATGCCACAACAGAGCCGTCCGCTTTCAGCGCCAGCGCATGGTAACTTCCCGATGCAATACCCGCCACGCCGGACTGCGCTCCCGCCGGCACCTCTGCCAGGTCGTACCCGTCATATCCCCACGCCACCACGGTGCCATCCGCTTTCAGCGCCAGCGAATGATAATTTCCCGCCGCGATCGCCACCACACCGGACTCCGCTTCCGTTGGCACCGTTGTCTGATCGTAATCATTCGCTCCCCATGCCACAACAGAGCCGTCCGCTTTCAGCGCCAGCGAATGGTAAGTTCCCGCCGCGATCGCCACTACGCCGGACTCCGCTTCCGTCGGCACCGTCGTTTGACCGTAGTCACTATCGTCATCGTTCGCTCCCCATGCCACAACGGAGCCGCCCGCTTTCAACGCCAGCGAATGATAATTTCCCGCCGCGATCGCCGCCACGCCGGACTCCGCTTCCGTTGGCACCGTCGTTTGACCGTAACCATTCGATCCCCATGCCACAACAGAGCCGTCCGCTTTCAACGCCAGCGAATGATTGCCTCCCCCAGCAATCGAGACCACACCGGAGAGCCCCTCCGGCACGTCTGTTGCACCATGATATCCCCACGCCGCCACGGTGCCGTCCGCTTTCAGCGCCAGCGAATGATCCTCTCCCGCCGCGATCGCCACGACACCGGATTCCGCTTCTGTCGGCACCTCCGTTTGACCGTAATCATTCGCTCCCCATGCCACAACGGAACCGTCCGCTTTCAACGCCAGCGAATGACCATCTCCTGCTGCAATCGCCACTCTCTCCGTACGGCGGCCGCTGTCCGCCTGTTCGCCGTGGGCCAAGCCGGCATGGAAAGGCACCACAACGCCCGCCACCATCGCGAGCAGGCTCATCGTCTGAACGCACTGGCGAAGTATCCTCTTAAACCTCAAACGCAACACAGCCATCCCGAATCCTCTCCCCTATAGATAAACGAAAAAATGTTCGCCCGACTGCAGCTGCCTGCAGCCAAGTTCGGTCATACCTTCTACCCTAAAATTAGGGAAGATTCGCGCCGCGCGTCTCGGACAAATGGAATCTCGTTTACAAGCAAGCGCCGTACGTCTCTTCCAGCCTCAGTTTGCTTTCTCATATAAATTCATACACGAATGTATTTATTTTAGCAAGGCAAAAAAATACCGTCAAGACGTGTCGTTTCAACGGTACTTTTCTCGCCTGTCATGTTAACAGCTTGACGAATCCTGTAAGCAGCGTGTCCGGATTAAACTCTCCGAATAGAAGCGTCGTCGCCGAATAGCCTTCGCTGAACGCCCACATTTGAGCGGCAACCCGGCTGCTGTCTATATCGTTCGCAATCCAGCCTCCCTCCTTCAGTATGTCGACAAACTCCGCAATCTCGACGATCCATCCTTGATAGTGCTCCTTCAGCCTGCTGCGGGCTTCCGGATCCGCCTTCGTCTGCAAGTAGAAATCGATCAGAACCATAAACCATTTTCGTCCATCCCTCATTCTGTTTTCCAGTTCAAGCATGCACTTGGCCAAGACTTGCTCCAGCGTTGCCTCTTCTTTGTTGTAAAGGCGGGGAACCTCCGTCCAACCGCTCCTGAGACTGACCCGCTGCTCCAGTATTCGAAAAAATACCTCCTCCTTCGTCTTGAAATGGAAATAAAACGCGCCTCTCGTAAATCCGGCTCGCTCCACGATATCCTCAATTCTTGTCGCCGCAAAGCCTTTATCCAGGAAGCAGGCCAATCCCGCTTCGATTAGTTGACGATAGGTGGTCTCGCGTTTTAATTGGAATTTGGTCTTCTGCAAATCGCTCGCTCCTTCGCAAGGCTCCATTCCGGTTTCGTATGATTGTCATCTTTCTCTCCAATCATAACCTTATCTGCGGCACTTGCAAAACGGATATTGCCAATACGAGCGACTCTGAACCTTCAACACCGCCCAGTCCGCAGATTGCCCCGCTCTCGAACGAAGCTGCCTTCGCGAAGGCTCTTCGCCCGGACCGCAGCGCGTTCAGCGCCTCCTTCATGCGGAAGGCGGTCGGGATACGAGGCCCTCTATCTTCTGTTTAATGGCGGAGAGAGATTCGCGAGCGACCTTCTCTCCCACCTGAATGCTTAAAGAAGATCCTTTAAATGAAATGGAACCGTTCTCCAACCAGGGATTCAATACGACGTCGGCCAGCTGTAATTCGTCCTGAATCATCCGCTTGCTCATAATATCGATCGTGTTCAGAATGGTGGCGATGAAATTCGTCGGTTCCTTCTTCACGAAGTCCGGAATGCTGAGATCGACGGCAACGACGATGTCGGCGCCCATGCTTCTGGCAAGCGCTACGGGCACAGGATGCGCGACGGCGCCGTCCAGAAGAAGGGCGTTCCCGTATTTGACCGGCTTCATCACCCCCGGAATGGCAGTGGAGGCGCAGATCGCGTGCGATACCTTGCCCTTATTGAGAATATAGGCCTCTCCGTTTATCGCATTGGACGCTACGGCAGCGAAAGGGATCCGCAGATCCTGAAATTCGACAGGACCGATATACTTCTCGACGAAGCGGACCATCGGATAATTGTCAACCACCCCGTTCCGCGGGAGCGCCGGGCGCACAAGCTGTCTCCAGCGCACAGTCGGCAGTACGCGTTCAAAAGCAGAGGTAGGCTGACCGCCTGCGTATAGCGCGCCGATAAAAGCGCCGACGCTCGTACCGGCTATCATATCGATCGGAATATTCGCCTGCTCCAGCGCCTTGATCACACCGACATGGGCCGATCCCCGCGCGGCGCCGCTCCCCAAGGCCAGAGCGATCTTCGGACGGGCTCCAGGCTCGCGCGCGCTCCCGAACCGGAGATGCGAATTACGGACCGTGTCCCCGTTGCTTCGGATCAGCGCGTCGTGAACAACCCGCTTTAGCTCCTGAATATTCCCGGCGAGAAACGGGAAAGTGCCGATCATGTTCATCGCTTCTTGCGACATCAACGACTCGGGCTCGTCGAATCCCGCCTCGGATATAAAGGTGCGCACCAGCAAGGGAATATCCTCTGTCCGTTCCCTGAGCGGTATCATCTCCAAATGCGCTTCGGCTATGGCCAGCTGACGCTTCGCGGTCATGATGACGCGGGTATGCTCCACCGAGCGAACCAAGCGATGCAAGTGATCCGACGGAAGCAGATCGGCTTCTCTCAGGATCACCGTTCCTCCTTTGGCCGCCCGAACCTTCATCTCCCATTCCTCGAGGTTAACGCACTTCCCCTCCATCAGGAATACCGGATATTCGGATCTCCGCGATCGCGCATGAATCTCCCAGGCGACATGGGATTTCCCGACTCCGTTCTCGCCGACGATACATAGCGAATGCTCCGTCTGAGCCAATTCGCCGATCTTGCGCTTTAGCTCGCGCATGAACTTGCTCTCTCCGACCAAGGCCCCGTATCGGGATTGCCGCTCCTCCTTTAATTGGCGCAAGACGACAGAGCTCTTCGTGTGCTCCTCCAGCACTCTGTCGTTGGATGTCGCAATGCGCTGAACCATCGCTTCGATCATGTGATGACGGAACTCGGCGCTCTTGTCCATGAGTTGAAGCAAGCCTTCACGAGGCATGGATACCGTTCGGACAGGGCCGTCCGCCTGAACCGTAGCGCTCACCGGGGCTCCGGTTAAGCACGACATCTCTCCGAAGAATTGCCCGGGCTTCAGCCTGGCAACATGGACTTGGGTTTCTTGTTGAACGTAAACATTCAAGGCTCCTGCCAGAATAATGTGAAAATGGGCGGACTGTTGATTTTGCTTCAGAATGGCCGCGCCGCTGTCGAATTCGTTAACGCTCAAGTACGGGCGTATCGATCGCAAGTCCATATCGCTTAACTCGCCTAGGATCGGAAACCGGCGAATCTCCTCGCACTTATTCAACGCGCAAGCATCCTTTCCCCATAAGTTCCTGACCGTTCTTTAGCGATTTTGACTCGTTTATCTTTAAATCGCTCGAAAACATTTATATGATGAAGGTGTTCTATTCTGAATTTTCAAGGGTTCGTACCGGGAAGTCAATACGATTCAGAGATGTCGAACATATGGAGGGAATATGTACCACATCAATGCAGACCCAAGGTCCGTTCAGTCCAAAACGATGTTGTATCGCGCCTTGTCGCAAAGGATGAAGGAAAAGAATTTCCAGTCCATCACCGTCAAGGAGGTCGTCCATACCGCACAGATCGGGAGATCCACCTTTTACCGGAACTTCGACAGTCTGGAAGACATCTTGCAGTGGAAATGCGACGAATCCTTCCACGCGCTCTACGGCTATATCGTTCAATCGATCGCTTCGCAAGCCGTTCGGACGAGCGACAAGTTTCCGTTCATACTGCCTTTCTTTCGTTACTGGCATGCCGATTCGGAAATCGTCGAGCTATTGATCGCCGCCAACCGTATAGACATCGTCTTCTCCGCCTTCGAGGACACCATGAAGAAGCTCGTGCTTAGGCTTCGCCCCGCCATGACGAAGCTGTCTCCGCAGTTCGACTATTTCCTGGCCTTCCGGTCCGGGGCGATCATACGCATCCTGCTTCAATGGATTCAAAACGGTAAAAATCTGTCTCCCGAGGACATGCACCGATTCATCGAGTCGCAATCCGAAGGCTTCATACCGCAGATGGAATGACTTGGGCCATCCCCCGGCTTGAGCCGAAGTCATCAGATTGTCAACGGATGGACGCCCGCCGTCCCTTACACGACTTTCCGCTGTGTTATACTGTTCATGTCGGCCCTGCGTGTCCGCTAAGGAACTTTAACTAAAGGAAGTATGATGATGGATTATTCGTCCAAGGAAGAACGCGTGCATGGCGTATTCGAGAAGGTATACGAAAATTACGATACCATGAACTCCGTAATTTCCTTCCGACTGCATAAGCTGTGGCGCAAAGATGTCATGAGACGCATGAACGTGGAGCCGGGCGCTGCCGCTCTCGACGTATGCTGCGGAACGGGCGACTGGTCTGTCGCGCTGGCGCAGGCTGTCGGAGAAAATGGCGAAGTCGTTGGCATAGACTTTAGCGAGAATATGCTTTCGGTTGCCAAGGATAAAGGGCGTAAAGCCCAGCTGGATCAGCTGAAATGGGTGCATGGCAACGCCATGAAGCTTCCTTTTGAAGATCATCGCTTCGACTATGTGACCATCGGCTTCGGACTCCGAAATGTACCCGACTACATGACCGTGCTGAAGGAAATGCATCGCGTCGTGAAGCCCGGCGGCAAAGTCGTCTGTCTGGAGACCTCCCAGCCTACCCTAATGGGCTACAGACAGCTGTATCTTTTTTATTTCCGGTTCATTATGCCGCTGCTGGGAAAAATTCTCGTCAAACGTTATGAGGAGTATTCTTGGCTGCAGCAATCGGCCCGGGATTTTCCCGGGAAGCTTCAATTAAAGAAAATGTTCCGGGAGGCCGGCTTTGAGCATGTAGAGGTTAAGAGTTACGCCGGCGGCGGCGCAGCCATGCATATGGGACATAAATCTTCCGGCGGGGAAATTCCGAAGCCGCTGGATACAACGTTAGAGGGCTGATGCTGCGGCAGCCTAGACGATACCGCGAATGTCGCCGAGTGAAGCGACCCCTTGGCTCCGCATCCAATCCGTGATCCCGGCGGCGATCTCCGCCCCCGCGCTCGGTTGGACGAAGTTCCAAGTGCCGACCTGAACCGCCTCCGCGCCGGCCATCACAAATTCAATCGCGTCTTCGGCAGAGGCGATGCCGCCCATCCCGATGACTGGAATGCCGACCGCCTTCGCCGTCTGATGAACGATGCGCAGCGCTATCGGCTTGATCGCCGGACCGGACAATCCTGCGTACGTCTGACGGAAGACGCTGCGTCTTGCCCGTATGTCAATCTTCATCGCCAGCACCGTGTTGATCAGCGACACGGCGTCGGCTCCCTCGGCCTCGCACATGCGAGCCATCTCGGCGATATCCCGCGCATTCGGCGACAGCTTGACGACCAGCGGCAGCCCTGTCGCCTCTCGTACCGCCCGGACAACGCTCCGCGCCGTCGCCGTCTCGATGCCGAATGCCATGCCGCCTTCTTTGACATTGGGGCACGAGATGTTGAGCTCAAGCAGAACCGGCAGCTTGCTGCCCGCCTTCGTGCGTTCCCGGCAAGCCGCGTCGATGCGCGCCGCTCCCTCGACGTACTCCTCCAGCGATCCGCCCCCGAGATTGATCAGCACCGCCGTATCCTGCGCCAGCATCCAATCCAGCTCTCGGCTAATAAATGCGTCCACCCCCGGGTTTTCCAGTCCGACGCTGTTCAGCATGCCCGACGCCGTCTCCCAGACGCGCACGCCCGGATTGCCTGCTCTCGGATGAAGCGTCAGCCCCTTGGTGGCGATCCCCCCCAGAAGCGACAGCGGGTAGTACGCCGCATATTCGCGTCCGTAGCCGAACGTGCCCGACGCCATCATCACAGGGTTACGCAGCGTCACGCCCCCGATGTTACACGCGATCCCACTCATCCCATCGCACCTCCTCTCCCGAAAATACGGGCCCGTCCGCGCACACTCTGCGGCTGCCTTCAGTCGTCGGACAGGAACAGACGAGACAGGCGCCGACGCCGCAAGCCATTCGGCTTTCCACCGATACATACAGCGCCGCTCCAGATCGTTGAGCTTTGTGCGCCATCGCTTGGAGCATCTTCCGAGGACCGCAGGCGAACACCGCGTCGAAGCGCGAAGGCTCGATCTCGTCAACGATGCTGCCGCCGATCTTGACGATGACTTCCGCACATCGCGAGCGAAACGGCACATCGGCGATTGCCTCGCCGCTGAATCCGAGATAGGCGGTCGACCCCGGCAGCTGCCGGGCCGCGAAGTATAGCGGCGCTGCGCCCAGCCCTCCTCCTACGAGCGCCACGCGCCCGTCGACATCAGGGAATCCGTTCCCGATCGGCCCGTTCAGTTCGACCCGGTCGCCGCGCCTCAGATCCGCCAGCCGCTGCGTTCCTTGCCCAACGACACGGTACAGGAACGAGATGCCGGCCTCGTTCAGGTCGTAGATGCTGAGCGGCCTCGACAAGAGCGGATAAAGCTCCCATCCCCGCACCATGTAAAATTGCCCCATTCTGCCTTCATACTGTCCGCCGACCGTCAGAATACGGCAGTCGGACGATACCCGAATGTTAGACAACACGTCCGCCATCGTTCGTTCCTCCTTCTTGTCTCGTTATTCCCACAATAGCAGAGTAGACGTCGCTGTCCTGTGACGAATATCATGTGAATTGCGCTGCCGACGCACGCGCTCATGCCTCTCTTGCTTTTTAAATCATAATATCGTAATATTACGATATTATGATTTAAAGGGGGATGAACCGGTACCGATGGAAAACAATTTTAAGTTTTACGAGGATACGGCGGAGCTGCTGAAGGCGCTCGCTCATCCGGTACGGCTCTGCATCGTCAGAGGGCTGCTGACCAAGGAAAGCTGCAACGTGTCCTATATGCAGGAATGTCTGGGGCTGCCGCAATCGACCGTATCCCAGCATTTGCAGAAGCTGCGCTCGATCGGCATCGTGGAGACGGAGCGCAAAGGGCTGGAAATCAACTATTCGGTCAAGGACGAACGCATCAAACAATTGATTCGCATCTTCTTCGGGGAGGCAGAATGAGATGGCAGGCAAAAAAGTGTTAATTGTAGGCGGGGTAGCTGGAGGAGCCTCTGCGGCGGCGCGGCTGCGGCGGCTGGACGAGGACGCCCATATCGTGCTGTTCGAACGCGATCCCTATATTTCGTTCGCCAACTGCGGTTTGCCCTACTATATCGGCGGAGCGATCGCCGACCGCTCCAAGCTGCTGGTTCAGACGCCGGAGGGCATGAGAAGCCGCTTCAACATCGATGTTCGCACAGGCAGCGAGGTGGTCGGGCTCGATCCCGCCAGCCGAACCGTGAGCGTGCGCAGCGCCGAGCGCGGCGAATATACGGAAAGCTATGACGCCGTCATCTTGTCCCCCGGAGCCAAGCCGGTTCGGCCGCCCCTGCCCGGCATCGAGAGCAGCCGCATCTACACGCTGCGCAACATTCCGGACACCGACCGAATCAAAGCGAAGGTCACCGAGGAAGGCACGCGGTCGGCTATTGTGATCGGCGGCGGCTTCATCGGCGTGGAGATGGCGGAAAGCCTGCGCGAGGCCGGGCTCACGGTCAGCCTGGTGGAGGCCGCGCCGCAAATTCTGGCGCCGTTCGATGCGGAGATGACCGCCCCGCTCGCGCAAGAGCTGGAGTCGCACGGCATCAGCCTGCACCTGTCCGAGAAGGTAGAGCGCTTCGCCGATACGGAGAACGGCTTATTGGTGCGACTGGCCAGCGGCAAGGAGTTGCAAGCGGAGATGGCGCTGCTGGCAATCGGCGTTGCGCCGGATACGGCTTTTCTGAAGAAAAGCGGTCTTGCCTTCGGACCTAGAGGGCATATTCTGGTCAACGAGCGCATGGAAACCAATCTGGAGAACGTGTATGCGGTAGGCGACGCCATTGAAGTCAAGGATTTCGTGAACGGCAGCCAGACGGCCGTCCCGCTCGCGGGCCCGGCCAACAAGCAGGGGCGGATCGCAGCGGACAACGTGTGCGGACTCGGGACGACTTACAAGGGTTCTCAGGGGACAGCCGTCATTAAGGTGTTCGGAATGACCGGCGCCTCCACGGGCAATAACGAAAAAACGCTGCAGAGGCTCGGCATTCCGTATCAGGTCGTCCATGTGCATCCCGGCTCGCATGCCGGCTATTATCCCGGAGCTACCCCTATTTCACTCAAGCTGCTATTCGGCAAAGAAGGCCAAGTGCTGGGCGCTCAAGCGACAGGCTATAACGGCGTGGAGAAAAGAATCGACGATATCGCCACCGTCATCCGGCTGCGCGGCACGGTTGCCGATCTGACGGAACTGGAGCTGTCCTACGCGCCGCCTTATTCTTCGGCGAAGGATCCTGTGAATATGGCGGCTTATGCTGCGGAAAACGTGCTGGCGGGATTAACGAACGTGTTCACGGCGGCGGAACTGGCGCAGCGGGATGCCGCAACGACGATGCTGATCGACGTGCGAACGGCGATAGAGCATGCCAACGGCCATATTCCCGGCTCAGTCAACATTCCCGTCGACGAGCTGCGGGGACGGCTGCAGGAGTTGGACCCTTCCAAGGAGATCTGGATCTATTGTCAAGTCGGACTGCGAGGCTATACCGCCTCGCGCATATTGGCGCAAAAGGGCTTCCGCGTGCGCAACCTGACCGGCGGATATAAAACGTGGCAGCTAAGCCGGTACACGCCCGGCAAGCAAACCGCAGCGCCAACTGCCCCAATGGCGGCGGCTTCTGAGGTCGCCGCGGCGACGGCTCCCCCGCGCTCCGACTCGCCCGGCGCTCCCTCCGCCGCACCGTCGGCTACGATAATGACGGCTGCGACTGCGGCCGTTCCGGAAACCGCAGCAGCCGCTCCTCCCGCCCCTGTATCCGACAAACCGGACGCCGTGCTGGACGCCTGCGGACTCTGCTGTCCGGGACCGCTGCTCCAGGTGAAGAAACAAATGGACGGCATGAAGCAAGGACAAATCTTGAAGGTAACCGCGTCCGATCCCGGCTTCTACGAGGACATCCAGGCGTGGGCGCGCATGACCCGCAACCCGCTGGAGAGCGTCGCCAAATTGTCGAGCGGACTCATTGAGGCGGTGCTGCGCAAAGGAAATGCGGAAGACGATGGGGGAGCGTCCGAAGTCCCCGGGAGCGGTACGGCGCTCGAAAGCCGGCAGCAGGCCCGAAGCCATGCCAGCACGATGGTCGTGTTCAGCGGCGACCTGGACAAGGCTATCGCTTCGTTCATTATCGCCAATGGCGCGGCGGCCAGCGGCAAAAAAGTCACGATGTTCTTTACTTTCTGGGGATTGAACATCATCCGGCGGCCCGACAAGCTCAAGGTCAAAAAGGATCTGTTCGGAGCTCTGTTCGGAGCGATGCTGCCGCGCGGCAGCCGCAAGCTGGGGCTGTCCCGTATGAACATGTTAGGCGCTGGACCGAAGATGATCCGCCAGCTGATGCGGAGCAAAAATGTTTCTTCGTTAGAGGAGCTAATTCAAAGCGCCCGTGAGCAGGGAGTTGAAATGGTGGCCTGCCAAATGTCCATGGATCTGATGGGCATTTCGCGTGAGGAGTTGATCGACGGCGTGCAATTCGGGGGCGTCGGACACTATCTCGGCAGAGCCGAGCTGGCGGGACATCATCTCTTTATATAAGCCTAGCTGGAATCTTTTGAACACGCACGAATAGCGCAAGCCTGAGAGATTAATCCCCCTCTCGGAGCTTGCGCTATTTGCATTGCCAACCTGCAGGCGACATGCGACTCATTTAAATTTTCTACATCAGGGGGAAATCAGCCATGCTTATAGTCGCGATCGCAGAACAGAAGCCTCGTAAATGCCCCAACTCAATAGGACAGCTGTAATTTTTTAAAGTCTCATCCTTTTCGGCTTCGTGCTGCTTTAACAGCTCCTGTAAAAAAATGACTTCGAGCTGTTCCCTAATCATGCGGGCAATGATGTCTTCGTAACCTCTATGGCAACGGCTGGATAGCGACTTTTGTGCTGCCCAGTTCGATCCGCTCGAGGGGGGGGAGTCAATGTTGGCGGATTAAGGTTAATTTGTCGTCCCCCGGTAGTCCTGGCGAATAGGTTGAGCTTAGGCGGGACGGAGACTGCGGGGCTAAGGCCAAGAAAGTGTCTTGACGCTGCTCAGGCCGCAGGGCTAAGGCCAGAAAGACGCGAGCGCAGGCCATCACGGCTCGCCCCCTCATCTTGCGCCTCCGAAGCCGCCGATCGTCTCTTGCTCGTCAAACAGCGAGCGGCCTATAATTGTGATACTACTTGAATCGAGATAGGCTGAAAGCCTGTCGGAATCGCCCAACTCGAGGAGCCGCCGGACCTCAAGACGCAAGGAGACGATCGGATGACCGCACATAAAACTCCGCTTCCCGCCTCGAGCAACCGTTACAAGGGTTCTTCGGAGCTGCGGGAGGAGCTTCCTTTTCAACATGATTTCGACAACCTCTCGTACATTGGCATCCAGATGCTAAGCACCTGGCAGGTGGATAGGCATATGCACGAGCATTTCGAGCTGTGCTACGTGGATGAAGGACAGGGCTGGTTTTCGATCGACGGAGATTTGTATCGCGTGCGTCAAGGGGATCTGTTTCTGACAAAGCCGGGAGAGGGCCATCAAGGCGCTTCTTTGGGGGAGTCGTCTTACCGGTTGTACTACACGGGCTTCCGGCTGACGAACCGGCATAAGCTAGAAACGGATTTTTACCGGCTTGGGCGGGCCCGCACGGTACGGGATACGAGCGGAGATGTGAAACGGTTGTTCGATGCCGTCTTTGCCGAGATCGAGAACCCCGGCCCGCATTCGGCTCTGATGGCGGAAAGCCTGTTCCAGCAGCTGCTGGTTCGCGTCATCCGCCTTTATCGCGAGGCGGCCCTACCGGACGGCGTAACGGAAGACGGTCCGCTCGCTCCGGCGATGAAGGAGCTGCTTCAATACCTTCACGAGCATGCAAACATCGGCATCAACGCCTTGGATTTGGCGAAGAGGCAGCATCTCAGCCGGACGCATCTGGAACGGGAATTCAAGCGCTCGTTCGGCATTCCGCTCGGGAAGTACATCCGCATGCTGTGCACCGATCGCGCCAAATATTGGCTGGCGGAGACCGGCGAGACGATCACATCGGTCGCGGAACGATTAGGCTTCTCGTCGCTTCATGCCTTCAGCGTGTTCTTCAAGCGTCAGACGGGAATTTCGCCTTACCCCTATCGGCATCGTCTATCGTCGAATGACGAAAAACGTTAACTTCCGGTTGAAGCCGGACAAAGCCGATGGCCGACTGCTCGCGCTATGATGGAGGCAACGCACGAGGAAACGTGCGACAATCATCGAAGCGGGAGGATGCGGAAATGAAGGATCTAAAACATGCTTTGCCAACCGAGGCGGACATCGCCTTTTTTCAGCAGAAAGGATATTGGGTGGCGCCGCAGCTCATCGACGAGGCTCGGCTGGAACGGCTGCGCGAACATATGGAACGGGTTTATGCAGGTCAATTCGAAACAGGGCGCGCGCCGCACAACGGATATTGGACACCCGAGCAAGGCAACGGGCTTCGCAAAACCGACAATTCCCACTGGGCCGATCTGGAGCTTCGCTCGCTGGCCACCGATCCCGTCATCGGCGAAATTGCTTGCCTTCTGATGGGGGCCGGCTCCATTCGCCTTTGGCACGACCAGCTGCTGTTCAAGCCGGGCAATCCCAACCGAAGAGCGGGCGGCAACGTGGGTTGGCACCAGGACTACGCCTACTGGCAGTGCGCGGCTGAGCCGACGCTCATCACCGCCTGGGTCGCCTTCGATGACGTCAACCTGGACAACGGCTGCATGCAGGTCGTTCCCCGAAGCCACCAATGGGGTCTAATCAACGTGAACGATTTCTTCGAGCAGGATATGGAGAAGCAGCGGCAGGGCATGGACCTCCCCGAGGACGCTTCGTTCGAGCCCGTACCGATGGTCATGAAGGCCGGCCAGGTGAGCTTCCATCACGCGCTCGCCATCCACGGCAGCGGTCCGAATACGACCTCGCAGCCGCGTCGCTCGCTGGCCGTCCACCTGATGACGGGAGACACCCGTTACAAGGCCGGTACGCGCGGCGACGGCCACATGAACGTGGGCCTGCTGGGCGGACGTGACGGCGATCTGTTCACGGGAGAGGCTTTTCCGGAGCTGTTCCGGGCGAATTGAGCGGCTCAAAGCCAAAATACCTTATTCCAGAGGCTTGGCGGAATAAGGTATTTCGTTCTGCTTTATTTCTAGCTTTTCTGTTTGTTCGGCAGCGACGTTACGCTTGCGAATATGTCGGTCGGACAGCCCGCGCAACTTCCGAGGCCGCTACGCGGATCATCGGCCTTCCACTCCGCAACCTCGCGCGCTCCGCCGTTTCCGCCTAATGTTTCGTTCGTGCAACTGAGTTCATGCATGCTAAAATGCGGCGCACAGCTTCATCCCTAAACTCTTCGAGCAATGTCTCTCTGGGGAGAAGGATCACTTCACGCAGCCCTTCGTCGATTGTCAAGATAACAGGCCGATCATTGACTATACATCTTGTTCCAAGAGCCGCCCCTCCCCCCCTTTCCTCTGTCTCTCCGCCAGAAAATAGCGATTGTTTTTTTCGTCATGGCTTGCCCGTCGAAGTTGCTCGCGTAGCGGTCCGCCAGACCGTAAAGGCAACATTTGCTCCGATTCCCTCGCGTAACGGTTCTACGGCGAAGCACATGTAGCATCGGCCGTCGAAGACCGTCAGACGCGGATCATAGGCCCGAGCGATTTCTTCGTCGCGCAGCTTGAAATTCGGCTTTGGCCCCGCAGTCCAGCGAATGCCGTCGTCGCTGAAGGCGATGCCGAGATCCGTCGTATGGTGCGGCTTGAGGGTAGAAGGTGCAAAACTACATTCATAAGCATTACGACGAACCCAATTTATCTCTGGAGCTTGTATCCCATATTGCCGGTTGGTCTCCAAGCTACCTGGGGAAGTTGTTCAAGGGGGCGACCGGACAATCATTCAGTGAATATCTGAATTATATCCGACTGGAGAAGGCCAAGAATCTTCTGATTTCGACCAATGAGACTCGAAGCGACTAAATTACATTTGTCAGGAGCTGCTTGCCTCCGACTCGCCGATCAAGCAGATCATTCATCATGCTGATTTTCGCTCTGCGAAAGTTGGGTCTCTTTATTTTCTTCTCTATTTAGCCGCCTTCGTGTTATTGTATATGGATATGAATAACAATTATTGTTGACAGCGCTTTCACAGTTTCGCTGATTGGGGAGGCACAATAAAGCCATGTCGCGAACCGTTTCGATCCGCTCCATTCTGTTAACGGCAATCCTGTTTCTCATGATCTTTCCGCTTGTCGTCATCACCTTCATTACTTACCAGAAGCAAAACGATCTTTTCCAAAATCAAGCCAGCCAGTTCGTACAGCAATCCGTCGCACAGACCAAAAGCACGTTGGATACGAACCTGAACGAGATCGATCGGCTGACCTGGTCGCTGCTTTATCAGCAATCGCTGGATTTTATCGACGCTCCGCTGGATACAACCTATCAGCTCAACGAAGCAAACCGCAAATTCAAAGAGAAGGTGTATTCCGATTTATTCAGCGGGAAGCTGAATCATATTCGAACGATTTCATTCGTGACTTCCGACAGCTTCGTGCTGTCTACGGACAGCTCCCTGTCTCATTTCGACCAGCTGGATCGGACAAATTACAGCTATATCGTCAAACAGTTCAACGAGGAGCCGCTAAAGATGCATTGGCTCAACAACTCGCAAGCGATCTATCAATCCAAAGCGGGGTTCAACACTCCCGTTCATGCCTCCGTGACGGCGGCGCGCAGAATCGTCGACAGCAATACCGCCGAGCTGAGAGGCTATCTATTCATCCAGCTTAACGACCTCTTTCTGGATGAGTATCTTCGCGGCGTACGGATCGGATCGACAGGCTCCCTCCAAATTACGGATCATTTCGGCGAAGTCATCTACAGCCAGCAATCCGATCTGTTTAACAATCCGAAAATTACGTCGGCAATTCAAGAGCTCCCCTCCTTCGGCAGCGGAACGACCACCGTAGACGGCAAATGGCTTCTATCCTACGACACTTCTGCGGTCAGCAATTGGAAATTAACTGCCGTCGTTCCTCTGAATGAGGTGCTCGGACCTAACCAACAAATCCTCAAGGTGCTATTGATTATGGCCGGTCTTGGAGCGATCGTCTCTTTCGTTGTCGCGCTCCTGTTCACGGCGGTCCTTTCGAAGCCGGTCATCGGTTTGGCTAAAGTCATGACGGTCGCTTCCATCGATAACTTAAACGTGAGGGAACAAATGAGCTCGATCCGGGAAATCAGTATTTTACAGCGCAATTTCAACCGGTTGATGGACCGGACGCAACAGCTGCTTATCGAAAATGAAAACGCGCAGAAGCAAAAAGGCGACGCTCAGTTGAAAACGCTTCAAATGCAAATACAGCCGCATTTTTTGTACAATACGCTGGATACGATCTACTGGATGTCGAAAAAGCATGGCGCCGAGCCGATCAGCAAGCTGGTCACCGCGCTCGGAAAATTTTTCCGATTTACGTTGAACTCGAGCTTGGAGCGCGTGACCTTGGAACGGGAAGTGGAGCATGTCGAAAACTATTTGCGAATTCTCGCTTTTCGATACAGGGATAAACTGGACTATCGAATCACGATGGAGCCGGATCTGAACGACGTCCGGACGATGCCGCTCATTTTGCAGCCGATCGTCGAGAATGCGATCGAGCACGGCATTGCCAAGTTGAAGAACGGCGGTCATATCAGCTTGAATATTTATCGGTCCGGTCATGAAGTGCTGATCGATATCGCCAACGACGGACACGATACCGATCTGAGCCGCATGAAGCAATTGCTGGAGGATGAAAAGCAAAGCGATCATGTCGGGCTTCGGAACGTTCAGCAAAGAATTCAACTCTCATTCGGCGAAGCGTTCGGCATACGATTAATCGATCGCGTCAACGGCAGAACCTTGGTCAGGCTTTGCATTCCTCTCGGCAGCGAGTCGGAATGAGATCGCGTAACAGGAGGCTGTAAACGTACATGAATCGTCTTGGTTTTAGAAGCTTGCTGCTTATCACGCTATCCCTTCTCGTCCTCTGGACGCTAAGCGGAATCGCCTTGCTGGACCGAATCAAACTCAGCGAACCGGTGAACAGCGTGAAAGAGCCTGTCATTCGCGTATTGATCCGCACCGGAACCGAGTCGTCCGCGCTTCGCAAAATTGCCGAACCGTTTACGCAGTCCAGCGGCATTAAGGTCGAGTTCGTCGAGCTAGGACGCGATAACTTTTTTACCGCACTAGGCACTCAACTATTCGCGGGGTCGGAGGCTTTCGACGTCATGTTCATGCCGAACACCTCAATCGCCCAATTCGCCTCCGCGAATGCGCTATTACCGCTCGATCCCTTTATCGAAAACCCGGAATTAACCGACCTGGAATCCTTCAATCTGGACGATTTCCTGGCGATCTACCGCTATCGCAACGCCATCTATGCCTTGCCGACCGATATTAGCACGCACTTTTTATATTACCGGAGCGATCTCATTCCCCATCCGCCGGATACATGGGATGAATTCTACGAAGCAGCGGAGCGTTTTACGCGTTCCATCACGCCCGACTCTCCGACCAGATGGGGAGCGACGATGCCCGCGGTTGTTCCCGAGGAGCGATCCAAGATTTTCGCTTCCTTGCTCTGGTCCTTTGGGGGTGACGGAATTCGGGATGATACCGGCCAAGTGATGCTCGATCACGAACCTTCGGTACGCGCCGGCGAATTCTTGGTGAAAATGATTCAGAACAAAGTCATTCCCGACGATCTCCTGTCCTGGGATTTCGCCAGAACGCGCGATGCTTTGCTTAGCGGCGAGGTTGCGATGGCCGCGCCGTACTGGAACGCTTCTTACAAGGATATCTTGCAATCGAGCAGCCGCTACAAGGATGCCATCCGAATCGCTCTCATTCCGGGCATAAAAGACGAGAACGGCACGCTTCGCCGGGCGACCTTCGAGCATAGTTGGACGCTTGCCATCAATGCCAATTCGGCGAATCCGGCCGATGCGTGGAAATTTCTCGAATTCGCGACAGGGGAAGTCGGCGGCAAGATTTATGTCGAAGCCGGAGGCATCCCTGCAAGGCGCTCCATTCTCGGAGACGAACGCTACCGGGAAAGCCGGCCCGACTTCGGCTTGCTGCTCGAAAGTCTTCGGACAGCGCGCAACGAGCCCTATGTCCCTTACTATAACGCCCTGGTAGAAATCGAAGAGCGCGCGCTCGCCAAAATCATTACGCTGCATTCCGAGCCTGAGCTGGCTTTCCGCACAGCCGCCGACGAGCTGCGGCATCTGTACCAGTCGCTCCAGATCAATAACGCCAAACAATCCAAGATTAGCCCGAAAAACAGCGAGTGATCCAATCATTCATTCAATAGAATCAGGAGGGGGATAACGCATGAAATCGACTTACCGAGCAGCAATCATAGACGATGAATCATGGATTCGGGAAGGATTAAGCGAGCATATCCATTGGGATCGGATCGGCATCGAGCTTGTAGGCAGCTTCGAGGACGGACGCGAAGCGCTGCAAGAAATTAAAAACAACCCGGTCGACATCATTCTGACCGACATTCGAATGCCGAATATGACGGGGCTGGAATTTCTGGCCGAGCTCAGGAAAATCGAAATGGATCATCCGGATACGCCCTCCAGCAAAGTGGTCATCATGAGCGGATTCGACGATTTCAAATACGCCCAGGAAGCGATGCGGCTTGGAGCTTCCGACTATTTACTAAAGCCGACGGACGTCGAGGACACCGAAGAGGTTCTGCTCAAGCTGAAAGCCCGCTGCCAGAGCGAGCGGAACGCCCGCTTAAAGCTTCCGAATTTGCCGAAGCCCGCGGAGGGGATCGATGAGAACGCCTCTTTCCTGATCAAGAAAGCGATAAAGCTGATGAACGAGAAATTTACCGAGGATTTGCACCTGGTGCAAATTGCCGAGGAGCTGTACATTACGCCGAATTATCTAAGCCGAATTTTCAAGCAGGAAACCGGCAAATCCTTCAGCGACTATTTGTCCGCCAAGCGGATTGAGAAATCATGCGAGCTGTTGACCAAAAGCACTCTGAAGATCTATCAGATCGGGGAAGCCGTCGGTTATCCGAATCCCCGTTACTTCAGCGAGTGGTTTCAAAAGCAGACCGGAATGTCGCCCGGCGAATACCGCAAATATCATAGCTGATCTTCGTCCAGCCTTGCGGGGAGCCATCCCTGCAAGGCTGAATTTCTGTGTAAAATAACGGAACAAAAGATAGGATCGCCACATATTAAACCAATTTGTAAGCGTTTATCATATTAAACGTAAAGCGATTACAAAACCTTGTTTTGAAAGGGGCAGTCAAGTGAAACGGAAATTAGGCATGATACTTTCCGCATTGTCGGTTACCGGCATGGTGTTAACGGGATGCGGGGGCAGCAGCAACGGTCCTGTCGCATCGAAGGGCAGCGAGGAAAGCACATCTCCTTCTCCATCCGCCAAAACGGAGCCGTCCGTTGACCAAAAGGTCGAAATCTTCAGCTGGTGGACGGGAGCAGGCGAGGAAGCCGGCTTGCTTGGCTTGATCGAGCTATTCTCGGATAAGCATCCGGACATTGAAGTGATTAACGCCGCAGTTGCGGGCGGCGCGGGAACGAACGCCAAGGCCGTGCTCGCGAGCCGCATGCAGGGCGGAGATCCGCCGGATGCCTTCCAGGTACATGGCGGCGCCGAGCTGAATACCGGCTGGGTGGCAGCGGATAAAGTAATCGATCTGAACGATTTGTTCGCGGAAGAGGGCTGGAACGAGAAGTTCCCCAAGGAATTGATCGACCTTGTCAGCAAAGACGGCAAAGCCTACTCCGTTCCGGTCAATATCCATCGCGGCAACGTGATTTTCTACAACAAAAAAATATTCGACGACAACGGACTTCAGGCGCCGAAAACATTCGACGAGTTCTTCGCTGTCGCCGACGCTTTGAAAGCGAAAGGCATTACGCCGCTTGCGCTGGGCGATAAAGAGCCCTGGACGGCAACGATGCTGCTCGAAAACATTATGATGGGCGAGCTGGGCGCCGACGACTACAAAAAACTGTGGACCGGCGAAGTGAAATTCGACGATGCGCGCGTAACCTCTTCCCTCGAAAAATTCAAAAAAATGCTGACTTACGTGAATGAAGATCATGCGGCGCGCAACTGGCAAGACGCATCCCAGCTCGTCGCCGAGGGCAAAGCGGCAATGACGAATATGGGCGACTGGGCTAAAGGCTACTTCACAACGGACTTGAAGCTCGTTGCGAACGAAGATTTCGGCTGGATCGAAACGCCCAACACCGGCGACAGCTTCATGGTTATTACCGATACGTTCGCCATTCCGAAGGGCGCTAAAGGCGAGCAAGCCGCTCGCGAATTTTTGAAGGTGCTTGGCTCCGTCGAAGGTCAAGACGTGTTCAATCCGCTGAAAGGATCGATTCCGGCTCGAATCGACGCAGACAAATCCAAATACGATTCTTACGGACAAGAAACGATCGACGACTTCAAAGTAAGCAAGCTTGCTCCAAGCTTGGCGCATGGTTCGGCAGCGCCGGAAGGCTTCGCAACGCAAGCGAATCAAGTCGTCAATATTTTCGTAACGAACGGCGATGTGGAGCAGGCTCAGAAAGCGCTCGTATCCGCCGCGCAAGCGAGCGGAATCGGCAAATAATCGACGGGATCGCTAAACAGAACATAAAACGGGGTCAGATGCGATCTGGCATCTGGCCCTGTTTTTTTCAGGAGTGACGCTTATGACTTCTTCGGTCGGAGAGATCGGGGCAAGCAAAAAGAAGAAAAACCGGGAGCTGTTGCTTCCCCTACTTATGCTGTCGCCCTCTATTGCGGCGATTGCCATATTTATTTATGGATTTATCGCCAAGACCGGCTACACTTCCTTTACGGATTGGAACACCCTTGTCCAAAGCGATAACTTTATCGGCTTCGACAATTATCGATTTTTGTTTTCGGATTTCCGCTTTCAATCGGATTTAAGAAATACATTGGTGTTCACGATTCTCTTCATTGCCGTCACGATGATAATCGGATTATTCCTGGCACTCCTGATCGACCGCAAAGTTCGCGGGGAATCGTTCTTTCGCAACGTGTTCATCTTTCCGATGGCGGTCTCCTTTATCGTTACAGGCGTTATCTGGCAGTGGCTGCTTAATCCGACTACCGGCTTCAATCTGATCCTGAGAAAACTCGGCTTTGACTCGGTGCCTAAATGGTATACAAGCACGGAAATCTATCTCGGATTACCCATCGGACAGATCCAATTCGGGATTCCGATTGCAATAATCGCAGTGGCGATCGCGACCGTATGGCAAATGTCCGGCTTTGCGATGGCGATGTATCTTGCAGGCCTGCGCGCGGTTCCCGACGATTTACGCGAAGCGGCCAGAGTCGACGGCGCCGAGGAAAGCCAAATTTTCTTCAAGGTCATCCTGCCTCAATTAACGCCGATCACGATGAGCTTGGTCATTATTCTCGCCCATATCTCCTTGAAAATATTTGATTTGGTGTACGCGATGACGGGACCTGGAGCGATGTTTGTTACCGACGTGCCCGGGGTGTATATGTTCGAAACGACATTCCGCGGCAATCATTATGCGCAAGGCGCCGGAATCGCCATGGTCATGCTTGCGTTCATCTCTCTGCTCATTATCCCGTATCTGGTTTCCAGTCTTAGAAAGGGGGATAAGTAAATGAGAGGCGAACGCGTAAAACGTACGCTGCTCTATCTGCTCCTTTGCGTATTAGCCGTAATGTTTCTGATTCCGATCTACGTCGTCGTCCTGACCAGCGTAAAAGGAGTGGATTCCATCACGCTGGAGAAAATGTGGGATTGGCCCGCGCAATTCGATTTCTCGGGGTACAAAGTCGCCTTCGAGAAGCTGGCGCCCAACTTGACCAATAGCTTCTTGCTCGTGATTCCCGCTACTTTGCTGTCGGCGTTCCTCGGGTCGATGAACGGCTACATTTTATCCAAGTGGACATTCAAGGGCTCCAATACGCTCTTTGCCCTCATGCTGTTCGGCATGTTCATCCCGTATCAGAGCATCTTGATTCCGCTCATTCAGTTCATGCAGAGCATCAACCTGTACAATTCGCTTGCGGGGCTTATTCTGGTTCACGTTGTCTACGGTTTGCCGATCTGTACGCTTATGTTCCGGAATTTCTACGTCGGCATTCCAACCGAGCTGCTCGAAGCGGCCAAAATCGACGGAAACGGATTTTTCGGCATCTATCTCCATGTCATCGTTCCGTTGTCCGTGACCGGATTTGTTGTCGTCGGCATATGGCAATTTACGAATATTTGGAACGAGTTTCTGTTCGCGGTTACCCTCACGACTCAGAAACAGCAGCCGATCATGGTGGCGCTGCAAAACCTGTCGGGCAGCCAAATCGTGCAGTGGAACGTTCAGATGGCGGGCGCCCTCCTCGCTGCGCTTCCGACGCTGCTCGTCTACATCTTCCTGAGCCGCTATTTCATTCGCGGCTTGCTCGCAGGGTCGATTAAGGGCTGAGTCGATGGAATAGGGAATTATCTTCTTGTAGCTGACGTCATCTGAGTAAGCAGACTTATCGCCCTTTCACTTCCCGACAGGAAGCTGGAAGGGCGTTATTTAGTTATCGATTTCATTTATAAGGGGGATGTATCTCCTTCCGGCCGCTGTTGAAAATGTGGAAATCTGAATTGGTAAACTCGTTACAAGGAGATTCCACATTTTCAAAGGCGGACACTCTGTTCCTCCAGGAGATACATCCCCCTCTTCTCTCATCGATTTCTCTCAAAAAACGTTTAATAATACATCGCCAAAGACGTTAGAAAAAATGTCATGGTTATACGGATTGCCGGCAAACAACGTCCGGGCTTCCGCATCATCAATCGTTTCCGTTCCGAGCCCAGGAAAGACGTGCTTGAAAGGGCACTACCGAAGAAAGTGAAAGGATACCGAGAGATCAGCGTTAGTCTGAGGAAGGATAAGCGGGGATTCCGGCGTTATCTGCTTCGAGGACTATCGAAAGTCAGCCTTGAGGTCGGATGGCTGTCGCTTGCCCATAATTTGCTCAAGAAAGCTGCAATGGACCGATATCGAGAAATGGCGACTCAGGGATAACCTCCCTGGTCGCCATTTCTTCATTTAATGCCGCTATGAACTATCTGTTATACAAGTTGTAAATGATAACCGCTGCTTCAGCCCTTGTCGCCGTTCCCTTCGGATTTATTGAATTGCCGCTGCCTTTTATAATACCTGCTTTAATTAAAGCTGCAACATCCTTTGCTGCGTAACGGCTTATTTGCGCCGAATCAGAATAGCCATTCAGTTCCGAACCCAAAGCGTTTTCCAAAGGTTTTCCGGCTGCATTCATGGCTTTTGCTGCAAGAACCATCATGTCTTCCCTTGTAATCTTTCCTTTTGGATTGAAATTGTTGTTCCCAACCCCAGTTGTAATTCCAAGGGCCTTGGCTGTGGCCAGAGCTTCTGCATAATATGCGCTTGAGCTTACATCTGCAAAGCTGCCTTCCGTTCGCACAGATAACCCAAGAGCCTTCACAAGCAATAGGACGAAGTCTGCCCGCGTAATATCGGCAGAAGGATTGAAGGTGGTTGCAGAAGTGCCGCTTATCACCCCTTTAGAGGCCATTACTTCTATCGCTTTTCTTGCCCATGAATGTTGGCCAATGGACCGGTAATTTCCCACGGAGAGTTATCAAGCATATAAATGAAATGACTAATATTAGAAAATGCTTCCTTCCCGTAGCCGCCATTATAAACCACATTTCCGTGCTGCATAAATGTACCGTCTTGGTAATAGCCGTCACCGCTAGTCACATACCCCATATAGGAAGGAACATCGTTTTGTTTCATCGACCGTTTTCTCCGCTGCGAAACTAGTCATACTGTTCAAGACCATCGTCAGCATCATGACAAGAGCTAAAGTGAAAGCTACCGCCCCATGCTCGAATTCCCGCCCCACAATGGCTTATCGCGTTCATTCGAACAGGCCAATTATTCCGTCCGGCAGCCAGAATTTTCTGACGATGATTACGACCGCCAGGACGACAACGAACAGCAAAATATTTTTAGTCGTTTTGCTCGGCTGCTTGCTCATCCTCTCGCCTCCCTACTTATCGAATCTTTTGCGGCTGTAGACGCCCAGGCACAGCAGACTCGCGGCAGCGCTCCAGACGGCCAGGGCGATCAGGTGAACGCCGAGATCCGCAGCGCTTCCGGCTTCAAGGGACTTGGTCAATCCGAGAATAAAATGCTGGGTAGGGAGCCACTCCACGACCGCCGAGAACCATCCTGCCTCCAAGGAAGGCGCCAGCATCGGCCCCATAATGACGACGAGCAGCAGGGGCAATCCGACGATCGACGCTTCCGTAACGGTACGCGACAGCAAACCGATCGTCGTGCCGAAGGCGAGAAAGGTGACGAGCAGCAGAAGGACAAGCAGAGCCAGCCAGAAAGGGTTGCCACGCGGAACCTCGGTGACGAGAATCGAACCGGCCATGACGATCACAGCCAGCAGCGAGGTGGCCAAGCTTTTGCCGATCAGCACCTCCGCCGGGGAGGCGGGGGAGAGCATCAGCATGCGCAGCGTATTCTTCTCCTTCTCCTCCGCCACCATGTTCGCCTGAACGAAGGCGCCGGTTATCGATACCGCCAGCAGCAGCGGGAAGGCGAGAACGGCCGGATCGGACGCATCCTTGCGGTTAAGCAGGAAGGAGAAGACGATCGGCATTGCGGCGATCAGCAGGATTTGCGGATTTTTAAGAGCGTCTTTCCATTCTTTCGTCAGAATGGCCTGCAATCTCCGTAACGAGAAACTCATAACAGCTTCCTCCCGGTCAGCCGCACGAAGATGTCTCCGAGCGTCGGTTCGTTGGAATGGATCGATAGCAGCTGCCCGGTCCGCATCCACTGGGAGATTCGGTCGGCCGCCTCGCTGTCGTTGTTCACCACGTGCCGGCCTTCCGGCGTCGTCACCGTGATCGTGCGATCCGCATACTGCCGCTTTAATTTCTCAGGAGTGTCCAGGGCGGTAATCGTCCCGTTGTTCAGAAACGCGACGCGATCGCACAGCGCCTCAGCCTCCAGCATATCGTGGGTGGTCAGGAAAATAGTCGTTCCCTGCCGGTTGAGAGCGCGCAGCGTATTGTGAATCAAGGCGGTATTCATCGGATCTAGAGCCGACGTCGGCTCGTCCAGGAACAGCAGATCGGGCTTATGAAGAAGGGCGCGCGCCAGAACTGCCCGCTGCTTCATGCCCTTGGACAGCTGTTGGACCGGCGTCTTGGCTTCTTCGGACAGACCCACGCTTTCCAGCGTTTCGGTCACCGCACCGTGAGGCGC
Organism: Cohnella hongkongensis; assembly: GCF_042654645.1. Classification (NCBI taxonomy): domain Bacteria; kingdom Bacillati; phylum Bacillota; class Bacilli; order Caryophanales; family Paenibacillaceae; genus Cohnella; species Cohnella hongkongensis. The sequence goes on from NZ_JBHSEP010000006.1 coordinate 209,454, forward strand.
CGCGTACAATCCGCGAAACAGCTCGAGGTTATCCAGCACGGTTAAGCGCTCGTAGATACCGCTGTTATCGGTCATAATGCCGATTCTGCTCAGAAGGTCCGGTTCCCTCTTGCCGACCATCCGTTTGTTCAGGACGATGGCTTCCCCCGCGCTCGGCATAAGCTGGTTCGTCAAAATTTTAACCGTCGTCGTCTTGCCGGAACCGCTCGGTCCAAGAAACCCGAATACTTCGCCTCGCTTGACGGAAAAGCTGATCCGGTCCAAGGCTCTCTTGTCCCGGTACCTTCTTTCCAACTGATGGACCGCAATGGCCAATTCCATTTGTTCGACCTCGCTTCTGAAAGGATGAATGGGTTTTGCGTCTTCATCATAGCGGGTCGGAGAGCTGGAATGCAGCATTTCAGCGGCGAAAGGAGCGTTCGGCGGGTTCAAACCCGCATTTCGAAGGCTGAACGAACGCCCGGCTTAAATGCCGATCATCCGTTTCAAGTCCTCGTATCGGCCTTTGGACAGCGGAACCGCGCGCTTGCTGCGGTCGGCCATGACAAGACTGTAGCTGTTGCGAGTCCAGACGATCACCTCGCGAACCTGCTGCAGATTGACGAGGTAGGAGCGGTGACATCGATAGAAATGAAAGGACTCGAGGCGTTGTTCCAGCTCGTTAAGCGTCCACACGCAGGCGAGCGCTTCCGTCTCCAGATGCAGCATCGACTGGCCGTCGCTGCTTTCGACGTATAGAATCTCCCCGGGATCGACCAGAACGATCTTGTCCCCGGCTTTAGCCGGAATTTTCGCGACCCGGGGACGCGGCTTGTCCGCCTGCGCCTCGCCGTGCAGCGCCGCTTTCGCCATCTCGTCCGATTGCGTATCCGAAGCTCGCTGCGCGTACGGCTCCACCGGCTCCGCTTCTTCCCGGATCGCCAGCCTGGTCACCCCTTGGGAGGTTAGCCGGTAGGCGTCGCCCGTCAACGACACGGCGCTTTCGGTGGAGGAGCACGTGATAAGCAGCGCCTTGCCCGCCGCCGACCAATTCGCCGCCATTCTTCTGACGATCGCGCAGCTTTCCAGGTCGAGTCCCTGCTCCGGATTCTCCAGGACGATGAGCTCCGGATCGTGAAGGGCGCAGCGGACGAGATGAAGGCGCCGCCGTTCGGATGTGTTCAAGCGTGCGATCGGAGTGTCGGCCGAAGCCAGCAGCCCCGCCGTCCGGAGCAGCTCGGCGAGCGGCCCGCGCACGCCGTACAGGCGGGCCCAAAATTCCAAATAAGCTTTAACTTTTAATCTGGAATACTCTCCGTCCTCCAGCCCGCACACCCCGATTCTCTTGCAGGTGTCCTCGTCTCTCATACGCAGCGGCTTGCCCCGGAACAGCACGAAATCCCGCGCCCCCGACGCGGCGCCGGTTATCGCCTCTACCAGAGCGCGACCTTGGTCGTCGTTGCATTGAAGAGCGATGCATTGACCGCTGCCGACTTCCAGGTCCATCTGGACCGTCGCGGCTCCCTCTGCCGGGAGCGGAATCCGAACCAATTTCAACAAAGCCATAGAAGTTCCTCTTTTCTATGTAACTCGCGATATTCCATCCGAGCCGCCCGATGATTAACCTTCGGAATCGATGGGCAGCTTTTTGACCGGCGCATAAACATGGTAGGCGGAATCCAGGTTGTGGATGTCATCGAAGATTTGAATGAGCTCGATAGGCGAATCCTCCGTCTCCTGCTTGGAAATCTTCAAAAATCGGGCATAGTCGGTCTTCAGGACGTCCCCGATGTCGAGAATATCTCCCGTATATCTGAATTTGGCGCAGAAGAGGCGAGGCACTTCAACGACAAAAAAATAAGGCTCGTCGATCCGCACTTCGCGCGGAATGCCGAACAGCACCTTGAATCGGGTCGAGTCCGGCTGACAGTTGGAATAGATCACGCAACAAGGCCCCTTCACGGTTTCGTCCATGCGGTCCAGCAGCATCTGCGAACGGGAGCGAATCTCCGTTCTGTAATCTCCGGCTAAGTCCACTTCAAACGCTACCCCGCTCACCTTCATGCTGTCCAGCTCCGTCAGGCTGAATTCCGTAACGACATCGCCGTTCATGTTTTTAAAAGGCCTTCTGACGACGGAAGGCAGAGGCTCGGGAGAAATAGACTTGTTTTCCGATCTTAGCGAGCTCGGCGGTACGCCGTATTGACGCTTGAAGGCGCGCGTGAACGAGGCTTGCGTTCCGAAGCCTAGCTGGTAAGCAATGTCCGTGAGGGATAGATTCGTGTTTTGGATGAAGGTTAACGAAGCATTTAATCTTCTGGTTAGGATGTACTGGCTTAAGGAACACCCGATCGTAGCTGAGAACAAGCGATGAAAATAAAACTTGGACAGATTAAAGGCTCTTGCAACGGAATCTACAGATAAGGACTGCTGTAAATGGTTCTCGATATGCGCCAAAGCATCCTCGACGATGGTATGATGGTCCATCCCCGCTTCATCTCCCTTATGAACCTAACAGTTGTTTCGTGATCAGTATAGCATAGATGCAGCCGACTGAATCGTAGAGCAGCTCGTGAGAGAAGATTACAGCAAGAATTGAAAAGCAAAAGCAGGCTTGCTTTGATACATTGTTGTCATAACAGCAGAAAAGAGGAAATCGCATGATCGACAAGTCAAACGCAAAAGAAAGCAAATCGGCCCCTACAGCGGCGGGTCTTCTCGGCTGGGCAGGCTTATTGGCCATCTTGGCAGGCATACTCTATATCGTTATTCAGTTCATTCATCCCTCGGAGCAGATTTCTTCCGTCGACTCGGCCTCATGGGTCATCGTTGCCTGCTTGACGGTCGCGATGTCCCTCTTCAGCCTGATCGGAGTTACGGCCATCTACGCGCGACAAGCGAGAGAGTCCGGTTGGCTGGGTTTAGCCGGATTTCTTCTCTTTAGTCTGTTCTGGTTGGCTTCGATCGCCTTTAGCTTCGTCGAAGCCTTCGTACTGCCTTTGCTGACAACCGAGGCTCCGAAGTTCGTGGAGGGGTTCCTGGGGATTTTCGGCGGAGCGGAAAGCGAGGTTCCTCTTGGCGTTCTTCCGGCATTAGCCCCGATCGCGGGTGCCCTCTACTTGCTTGGCGGACTGTTGCTTGGCATCGCAACGTTTCGTGCGGGTGTTCTTCCTCGTATGGCGGCTGTCCTGCTTGCCTTCGGCGCGGTGGCGACTCTCGCCGGCGCTGTCATTCCCCATCCGCTCGACCGGATTCTGGCAGCGCCGATGGGACTGGCCTTCATCTGGTTAGGTTATGCGCTTTGGGCGGGACGCGGGAGGCGCATCGGATAACCATCGCTTCCGGCAATCGGGAATACGGCCCAGTTGACGTCCCAGTGCTGATAGACAATGCCCGTGAACAGGAATACGGTGGTCGCCAAGGGCCAAACCACCGCATTCACGGCTCCTACGTCAACTTTACAGCCCCCATCAAAAACGCCGAGGACATGCCCATTGACGAGTTCCTGAAAATCGTTATCGCAATTCCCGATCCGCCTCTCCTTCCAGCAGTCGGACGGCAAATTCGGCCGCGACGGGATTCGTGCCGCAGCGTCCGGCCAGAACGACCTGGCACAGCGTCAGCGAGCCTGCCCCGATCTCTGTCTCCGCCGCCGCCAGCGCCGGTCCCCATTCGCCGCGATCGTTCGTGTTGCCGCTCAGCAAGATCGGCGCCATGCCCCCGGCATCGAACGTGCTGGATAGCAAAGGGGCGATACAATCCGCGGCAGGATCGTACCACAGCCGGAAGTCGCTCGGCCGGAAGCCCTCCGTCAGACGGTGCCCCGTCTTCCGGGAGACGAAGTGGACCGGCAGCATCCCGCTCGACTTGATGCGCACCGGCACTCCAAGCAGCGTATGAGAGCCCGGCTCCAGTTCCAGCGCCACAATGCGGGTACCGGCCGACGCCATCGCCCACAGCTCGGCTTCGCGGTCGGACAACAGCCGTACGTCGTCGACGAGCAAGATGTCAGGCCGCGCCGGCCCGCTGGACAGCTCGACGGTGTTCAGTTCCAGCTCGGCGGCAAGACGCCGCGCCGGCCCCGCCTCCCGACCCAGCACGGCAACCTTCGACCGTGAACTAAGCGATCGCCGCCGGGGGAAGACCTCCAACGTCAGCTCCGTGTCATGCAGCGTTGTCCCCTCCGCATCGCACAACCCCAGCCGAACCGTCAGAGTCTTGCGGCTCGCCGCTTCGGGCGCGGGAAAGCGCACCTCTCCCTGACAAGCGGATCCGCAGGACGGAATATCGGCGGGCTGCCGGGCGGAAGCGAGCAGCTCCTCCCCGTCTAGAACCATGCAATGAAGATAGGCCGACGGCGGCGCCTCCGTGCGGTCGTTGCAAATCCACGCCTCCAAACGGATCTCTTCACCGGCGAAGTAGGTAAGGCGATCCGCGCGCATGTTCGCCATCAGCGGCTCAAGCGCCTCGCGGTAAGCGAAGTACGCAGGCTTCGGAGTTCGCTCGACATCCATAATCGTCTTCATCCAGCCGGATGGGAACGCGTCGATAAACAGGTGGATGGCGAAGGTGGTCATGCGAGCATCGCGGCGGAACGCCTCCGTCATGATCCGGGTCGCCCATGCCTGATGCCGGCGGCTTTCCTCCGTCCAGTCCTCGAGCGTATTCGGCGTCTCGAAGAAAAAGTAATGGAAACGGCCGGTCTGCGCGCCAATAATGGCGTTAGGCGACCATTCGGCCTCCTCCTCGATGCTGTGCGGCAGCCACTCGGGCGGATAATGCCTGCGCATGACACCAACCGGGTCCAGCCCCTCGGCTCCGAATTCTCCGCAGCCGTAATGCCAGTCAGGCTTGACCGGCAGCCACCAGCCGCGGTTCAGGCGGCCGATATCGATGCCGTGCCCGTTGTACCAGCACGGATAGCAATGATTATCCGGCAAGCCTTCGGAAGGCGGATCATAATCGCCGTCGACATGCTTAATGACGCGATCCGGGTTGTTCAGTCTCACCGCCAAATCAGCCGCCCGAAAAAACGAAAGGAGCTCGGGACGGGTCAAATGGCGGTGCGGCTTGTTGCTGGCATTCGGGAACGGCTCGTTGATATAAGTCACCATAATATTGCAGGGATGGCCGCGCACGAGCCGCTCCATCTCCTCCGCCTGGCGCACGGCCTCGGCGAATTGGCTGCGGCTCAGCACGCCGAAGAGCGGCAGGTCGGTCTGCGTCATCAGTCCCAGCATGTCGCAGTAGTCGTACACCTCCGGCTGAACCGGGCGCTGGGTGATCCGCAAGAAATTCATATTGCAGATTTTCGCCAGCAATAGGTCGTCGCGAAGCTGATCCCAATCCCCCTTGGCCACGCACTGCTGCTCGTGCCCCATCGTGTTGGCGCCGCGCAGCCGGATTTGCCGTCCGTTGAACATCATGGCGCCCTTCGGCGACCGCTCGGTGTCCAGCTCGAAGGTCCGCATGCCGAAGTGGCCGCCCGCCGCATCCGTGCTCTCGCCCGCCGCGATCAGTTCCACATGCAGCTCGTACAGCCAGGGGCTTTCCGGCTCCCACCGCCGCGCCTTCGGCAGCCGAAGCGGCACGATGAAGCGATTGCGGCCTCGCTCCGCCAGCAGCGGAACGGCCGCATGCAGCCGGTCCTCGGCCTTCAAGCGGGCTTCGGTGAACGAATCGCCCATGCCGACCTCGACTTCCGTCGTCGGCGCACGCTCCAGACCTTCGAATACCGTTTCATCGAAGTTCCGCCCGTACAGGGACAACCGCAGCTTCACGTCCACCGCCTCCGGCAGCGCATTTTGCACCTCTATCCACGCCTCTGCCTGCTCCAGGTCCGGGAGCGGCCTGACGAATAGGCTCGCGACGTGGACTGCCGGTCTCGCCTCCACGCTGACGCCCTGATAGATGCCCATGCCCGGCGGACAGTGATGCCAGCCTCGCAGCGGATCGTCGTAGCCGATGCCGGTAGCCGCATAGATCTTGTCGCCGCTCTGGCTGTCACCGCAGATGAAGTCGTTCTCCACCTTGACCGTCAAGATGTTCCGGCCCCGCTCCACGCTGGCGGTTCCGTCGAATTCGAAGGGCGCGAAAAAGCCTTCGTGCGAACCGAGATAAAGACCGTTCACGAACACATGCGCTTTGTAGTCCACGCCCTTGAAAACCAGATAGATACGGCCGACGGCCAGCATCTCGTCGGTCACCTCGAACGCGGCGCGGTACAGCGTGAACGCCCGGCCAAGCGGCTCGCCGTAGTGCGGGATGGCGACACGAGTCCATTCGCCCTCCCCCTCCAGGACGCCGATAAAATTCCGCTCATCCGCCTCCGTGCCGATCCGCCAGTCGAATTCGGCGATCTCCCGGCGTATTCGCCGGCTAGGCGGCTCCGGGCAGCGGCGTTCCATGAAGGGAGCATAGAGACGCCGCTGCCGCTCCAGCTCCTCCGCCAGCTCCGACGCGGTGCTCATCTTCGCCGCAGGCGCGAACTGTCCCGTGCGGTCTCCGGGCTCAAGCCGCAGCCGCTTGTCCGTTCGGGCGGGCGGACGCGGTTCGACCAGCCCTTTGCCGGCCAAGCTCATGCCGCCTGCGGCAATATTGGCGAACGTATCATTGATTCGATTATCGTCGATGGCCAATCTTGCATCCTCCTTGTTCTTGACCCTATTGCGGCGCATCCGGCCCCCCTGCGCGAGAGTGATTCACGAGCGCCAGATGCGCTTAATGTGCAAGCCTCAGCCGAGGCTTAGTCGGACGGCGTGAAGGAAAACCAATTCATGTTGCCGGTAGTGCCGCCCGCTTTGTCCGGGAACACCAGATACAGATCGTGCACGCCGGTCACCGTATCGATCATCGCCGTCTGTGTCTGGTACGTCGTAAACGAGCCGGTTGACGCCACCGTCAGCGTGCCGGCCAACGTACCGTCGGGCGCGTCCAACCTTACCTCTACCCGGCCTCCGGCCCAATCGCCGCTCACGGCGACATTCAAGCTGAAGGCTGCCGCTCCGTCGCCGAAGTCCACGCTGTCATACTTCGCCCAGCCGTTGGAATGGGTGTTCCAAATATAGTCGGGCTTGGTCGCAACGGGCTCCTTCAGCCGATCGAACGATTCGGCCTCGATCTGCGTGAACGCGCTGCGGTTCAGCACGGTCAGCGTTCCCGACTTCGTCACGCCGTCCAACGTCACCTCCGCCGTCAATATGGCGGTCCCGTGCGCGTGAACCGTGACCATTCCGCCCGCGGTGACGGAAGCGACAGCGGGATCGCTGCTGGCGTAGACGACCGACGCCACGCTCAGATCGGCCGCGCTGCCGTCCCGCATCGTCCCGCCGAGCCGAAGCAGACCGGAGGCGCCTACGGTCAGTGCGCCATCGCTGCTCACGAACACCTGGTCCAGCGTGTTGGCTAGCACCGTCACATCGAATCTCGCATAGCGGGTCGTTCCCCCTTCGGAGACGGCAGCGACGACGGACGTCAATCCCGGCGCCATTCCGGTGACGATGCCGTCGGCGTCGACCGATGCGATCAGCGGATCGTCGCTCGTATAGACGACAGTCGATGTCGCCGGATTGTAAAAGCCTTCCAGTCCTTGCGCCAGCAGCGGCTTGAGATCCTGCTCGTTCTGCTCGACCACCTCGGTCCGGGCCACGTAATCCAGTCCGGCCATAATGTCGAGCACGGTCGTCTTCACCGTCCCGCCCAGCGATACCGCGACGGTTACCCGCGCCACGCCGCGGCCTACGGCCGTCACCACTCCCTGCGCGTCTACGGTTGCGATCGTCTCGTCGTCGCTGCCGTAGGCGACGGCGGCAGCGGAGAGGTCCGCCGCGTAGCCTTGCGCCGTACGGCCCGCCAGCTTCAACTGCGCCTGTTGGCCCAACGGGACCGTGCTCCAAGAGCGATCTCCCGACGTCGCCGTAAAAGCGAACACCCGCTCCAGCGGATCGTTCGGATCGGCGAACGGATAGTCGGACGTCAGCCCGATGTCCTTCATGGCGATGTCGCGGATGCCCAGCGCCAACGCGGGCGAATCGTAAGCGAGCCGATAATCGGACCTTGCGGGATCGACGAACTGCGGATTCTCGATGACGGAATGCGCATCGAAGAGGCCTCCATTGTAGCTTCGCCAGTCCTGCAGCGAAGAGACGCCCGGCACTCCCGAGATCCGGTAATCGCCGGTGCTGCTGTAAAATAAATTGTCGTCGGTCCGCTCGATGATGTCCTCGGGCAGCCCCTTGCTCAGATCGTAAAAATACTTCGCGTCGGTCACCACATTGCGCGCCAGCTCGTCGGGGGCGTCGTCCTCCCATAGGTAGAAGCCGCGCTCCAGCCCCTCGCCGCCGATCACGAAGTTGTTGTCGAACACATTTTTGCCCATCGGCGCACGGTCGTTCTGCGAGACATTGTCGAAAATGCCGGATGCCGGAATCTCGGGCTCCTCCTCGTTCAGCCCCGTCACCAGATTCCCCTCCACCGTGAAGCCGTCGGCGAAGTTGTCCAGGTAGATCCCGTGAACGTCGCGAATCCCGTATAGCTCCTGCCCGCTGGTGTCGTGCACCCAGTTGCTGCGGATCGCATTGCCGGCGCCAGTCTGATAGGCATAGATGACGCCCGCATCCCCCGCCGCGGTGATCGCCCGGGACACGTCGTTGAATTCGACGACATTGTTGCGCGCGTGCGTATAGTCGGCGACATTGGCCATGGTCACGGTCACGCCGTCCCCGGCCGTCTTGTCCAGCAGATCGGGCCAATAGTTGCGGATCTGAATGGCCCCTCTGGTCGTATCGTGAATCCGGTTATGGGCGATCGTGTTGTCCCCGCTGGCCAGGACATCGATGCCGTAGCCGTCGTAGACGTTGAACAGGCCGGTCTCGTAAATGTGATTGTCGGCAATGACGTTGTGGTCGTTCGCAGACACCGAGGTCAACGCGTTCATCGTATAGCCGTAGGCGTTGGGCCCCTCAAGCGCGATGCCGGTTCCTCCGGCGTCTCGGATCAGATTGCCCTTAATCTCGTTGTACTGGGCCAGTCCGTCGAGCCGCAGAGCGTTCATGCCGAGATTGTATAGCTTCCCGCGCACGAAGGCGATCCGGCGCGCATTCTCGATCCACACCGCGCTTGTCTTGTTGAGCGCGTTCTGCGTCTGGTTCCTCTCGAAGAAATAATTGTCGGGCAGATCCGTATTCCGTACCGTCAACCCCTGAAATACTAGATCGTGCACCGGCGTGTCCGGCGAGCTTCCCCGGACCTGAAGCACTGTGCGCAGCAGCGGCACATCGATCGTCTGCTGCTCGATCGGCAAGTTCACGGGCCAGTAATAGAGCGTGCCCGTCCGCTTGTCCAGGCTGAATTCGCCCGGCTGATCCAACAGCTCCAGAGCGCCCTGCACGTAGTATCGGGTAGTTTCGATATTATAGCGGGACGGGGAGGACAGAGAGGCGATGCCGTTCGTATAGTCAACGCCGCTTAGCTGGTAGGTTCCGCCCAGCCAGGATTTGCTCAGGAACACCTGAAGCTCGGCCGGGCTGGAGACGACGGGGATATCTCCGGGCGAGAAGACGAACCGCGACTTGGAGATGTTGCCCGATGTCGTGCTATACTGCGCGTTCCCGTCGGCATCCACGTTAGGATACCGCGCCTGCCGGCTCCGTTCGCCGTTCTCGAACAGCGAGTTAAAGTCCAGTCCCGAGTAGACCTTGCTGCCCCCCGCAGTCACTTCTCGGAAGGAAGCTTCGTCGTAGTAAGCCTCGCCGACCACCGTTCTGTAATTGTTGTTCGCCGGATAATTGCGCAGCTCGTACCGGATCTTGACCGCGCTGCCGTTCCACGTCAGGTCGGCGCCGCTTCCCGCGGGGCCGATCGTGCCGGTATAGCGCTTCCAGTCGCCGTCTTCAGCATCCAGACGGAAGCCGCCGAACGTAATTTGCGAGCCCGCCGCGGTGGCCTGCATGATGCGGAAGCCTGCTTCCCCGTCGACGCGCTTCGCCCAGAACGAGTATCGATAGGTTTTAGCCGGATCGATCGGAATCCACTGATAGACGTCAAGCGCCGTATTGCCGTTCGTATTCAGCTCCCGCACATGCAGGCTTCGATCGCCCGAATACGCCTCGCTTGTAACGATCGTCGCCGTGTCCCCGGCATCCGAGCCCAGCTTCTCCACCGTCCACGAGGCGAAGCCGTCCTCGAAGCCGCCGTCGGACAGCAGCTCGACCCCGAGCTGCTCGGGCACATCCAGAGTCCCTTCTCCGACCTGAAGCTTATAAATGTTCTCGTCGTAGGGCTCCCAGCCGGTCAGACGCGTCCCGCCGACGATGACCGGCTCCTCACCCGGATAATTCCGGTAGACGACGCGGTAGCCGTCCCTCCCGGAATCGTCTTCGTTGAAGGCCAGCGTCTCTTCGAGCCGGTATTCGCCTCCGCGCAGCATAACCGTCCAATCCCGCGTCATGCCGCCGGCGATCTGCTGCCGGACCGTATCCCGCGCCTTGGCAACGGTTAGGAACGGCTCCGCCAACGTGCCCGGATTGCCGTCGCTGCCCTCCGGAGACACATAATAATCCGCCGTCAAAGTCTCTTCCGCCTGTACCCGGGGCGTATTCGCTCCGAACGTTCCCCACATTCCCGCCAGCCAGACCGTCATTGCGGCAAACGCAATCCATAGCCGATGAAGCTTCATTATTCATCAACGTCCTCTCACTTCGGATTAGCGACAGCCTCTCTCTCCTCCGATCGGCGCCCTGCCGCAGGCAAACCTATCCGTTTCGCCCGCGGCGGCGCTCTCTATGGCGCGACTCGAACCGTTGCCCGCTATCCTTTGGTCCGATAAAATTCGTCCAGCTGCTTCTGCATCTCCGCGATGATCTTGTCCATGCCCGCCGCCGCCAGCTTGCTGCGGAATTCCGCCAGCTTCTCCTTCGGATCGATAGCGCCGGTATTCAGACCGGGGCCGTACTGATCGATGACGGAGTTGACGTTGGCGACCTCCGCGAGCACGGGACCGGTCAGGAACTGGAAGCCGATGATCGGCGAAGGCGCAGCCGCTTCGTTGTTTTGCTTGACCTTGTCCAGGTTCTCCTGCTTCTGCCCCTCGACCAACAGCGCGTTGAAGGTGTTGCCGAAGATCCAGTTCGAATTGACATAATAGCCGCTTTCTTTGTTCAGCTTGATTGTATTGTCGGCATTTTTCGTATAGTCGGTGCCTTCGATGCCGTAACAGAGCAAATTGTACAGCTCCTTATCGGTATTGATCAGGTTGATGAACATCATCGCCCGCTCGGGATTTTTGGAGCTGCTGCTGATGGCCTGCATAGTGGAAGTAATCGTGTTCGTGCCTGCGAACACCTCCGTCATCGGGACGAACGTCACGTCGTAGCCGCCGTTGTTCAGCTTAACGTTGGACTCGTTGCCCGGCGTCAGCACATTGTGGTACCAGGTTGCTTCCTTGCCCGATCTGGAAATGTCGGTCGTCGATTTGAGCGTCGGGGCGTCCTCGTTGATATAGCCTTTGTCGTACCAGCGATGGATCATGTCCAGATAGCGCTCGTACTCCGGCGAATTGTAGAAGTCGATTACCTGGGTCGGCTCGCTCCAGCGGATGGCGCCAACCGTATTGGACATGATGAATTCCAACCCGAAGGTATGCGGCATGGCGATGAATTTACCCCTGCGGTCCGAGGTGAAGGGAATCACGTTCTTGCCTTCTCCGGCCTTGATCTTCTCCAGCAGCGGCTCGATGTCCTCCGGCTTCTTGACGACGGACGGATCGAAATTGTACTTCTCCAGAAACCGGTTCTGCACGCCCAAGAATTCCTGGTTGGTGACGATCTGGTAGTTGGGCACGCCGTAAATCTTGCCCTGGATCTTGGTGGCGTCCCAGACGAACTGCGGCATGCTGCTTTTCACTTCAGGCGCATATTGGTCCAGAAGCTCGTCCAGCGCGAGGAAAGCGCCCTTCTGCTGGTTCTCGACATAGCTGAAGCTCCAGTTGGAAGTCCACAAAATATCCACCGGCTCTCCGGAAGCGAGCACCGTGTTCATCTTGGTCGAATAGTCGTTGACCGCCTTGATCCGAACGGTGGCGTTGATTTTGCTCTTCGTGATCCGGTTGACGGCGTCCTCGATCTCCTGCAGCCGGGCCGGGATCTGCCCGAACGGCAAATACCAGCTCAGCTCGACCGGTTTCAGGTCGCCTCCCGCGGCCGCGGGGCTCTCCGCCCCCGATTCGGCCGAAGGCGCTCCTGTCTGCGACGCTCCTCCCGCCTCTTCCTTGCCTGCGCAAGCCGCCAGCATGGATAGGATACAGACTGTCCAGAGCAGCAGCGCGGCTAAGCCTAGCTTCCTTCTTCTTTTCACATTGCTCATCCTCTCTGTTTATATGCCTAAGTATCTCAAACGGCAGTGCGGGCGTCACCGCCCTTCTGTCCGATCGATTCGCAAGTCGCGGCGGGCGCCGATGTCAGCCCTTGACCGAGCCGACGGTCAGACCGCCGACGAAAAACCGCTGGAACAACGGAAAAATGAACATCATCGGACCGGCCGCTAAAATCGCCATCGCCATCCTCGTGGACAAGCTGGGGAACTGCGATAGGTCGACGGCGACGTTGGAATGGATGAACTGATTACTCAGAAATTCGATCTGGTTCATAATGCGATACAAGAGCAGCTGCAGCGGCACCTGATTTTGGTTGTCGATGAACAGCAGCCCCAGCCACCAGTCGTTCCAATACGCGAATGCGATCAGCAGCCCCACGGTGGCGAGGGCCGGCTTGGCGAGGGGCAGCACGATGCGGCTATAGATGCGGAATTCGCTGCAGCCGTCGATTTTAGCCGACTCTACGATCTCTCCAGGCAGCTTGTCGAGGAAGCCCTTGAGCAGCATGACATGGAACGGATTGAGCAGGTACGGCACAATCAGCGCCCAGATCGTATTCTGGAGATGCATGACGCGCGTCACAAGAATATAGGTCGGCACGATTCCGGGGCTGAACAGCATCGTGAAAAAAATAAACAGCGTCGTCGCGCGCCGGTAAGCGTAGTCTCGCCTGGCGATGACAAAGGCGATCAACGACGTGAGGAACAGCGCGGCCGTCGTGCCGATCGCAGTGACGAGAGCGGTTACGCCGTACGCCCGCAGCAATTGTCCCGGATTGGCGAAAATCAGACGATAGGCCTGCAGGCTGAATTCCTTCGGAATAAAGCGGTAACCGAAGTCGAGCAGAGACTGCTCGCGGGTCAGCGAGATCGACAGCACCAGCAGGAACGGAACGACAATCAGGGCCGATAATGCCAAGAAAAAGAGATTGATCCCCCACTGAAGGATGCGCGGGGAGTCCTGAGAGACCGGAGACGGGACTGCGGACGACGCCTGCTTTACCATAGCGCATTCTCCTCGTTTATTTTTTTGACTACGTAATTGGAGAGCAGCACGAGCAACAGGCCGACGACCGATTGGTAGAGTCCGACCGCCGTGGACATGCCAAGGTTCCCTACCACGCGCAGCGAACGGTAGACGTACGTGTCGATGACATCGGTCGCGTTGTATAAGAAGCTGACGTCGTTGGGAACGAAGTAGAACATGCCGAAGTCGGCGCGGAAAATTTTGCCCATCTCGATAATGAGCAGAATGACCACCAGCGGCGTGAGCAGCGGCAGCGTGATGCGCAGCACCATCTGCGGCCGGGAGGCGCCATCGATCCTCGCGGCTTCGTAATAGCTGGAGTCGATTCCAAGAATGCCGGAGAAGTAGATGAGCGTGGCGAAGCCGATGCTTTTCCATAGATGCACCAACACTAGAATGAAGGGCCAGTATTCGGCCTGCCGATACCAAGACACCGGCTGACTGCCCCAGCCGAGCAGCAGCTGATTGGCGACGCCGTTCTGATGATCCAGAAAGCCGAGCACGATATACCCGACGACGACCCAGGAGAGAAAGTAGGGCAGGAACAGCACCGTCTGGTGCAGCTTGACCCATCTGCGCTTGAGCTCGTTCAGCCCGACAGCCAGCGCCAGGGCGCAGACCGTGGTCAGCGCCATGAAAGCCAAGTTGTACAGAACCGTATTTCGCGTCACCAGCCAGCCGGCATTGGACACGAAGAAAAATTTGAAATTCTCGAACCCTACCCAAGCGCTGCCCCAAAGACCGAGATCGTAACGATAGTTTTTGAAGGCGATGATGAGAAAAACGAGCGGCAGATAGAAAAACAGCAATTTGTACAGCAGAGCCGGGACAGATAGCAGGAACAGTTCCCTGTTCCGCTGGAACCGTCCCTTCGACGATTGATTATGCGGCATACGCTCACTCCATTTCCGATTCGTTGCGGTCTGGTTGCTCCCAATATTGCCACAGCGGCTCCATCCCGGAAACTGTATTGTTTGCCGCCCGACCGTACCGGACCCCTATGTTTTTCGCATGCGGCTGCACTCCCGCTTCGTCCCGCTCCCTCCTTACTCCCGTCAGGCTGCGCGAAACGGGTTGCGTCAGCAAATTTACAGTTGACCTCCTCTTTTACAGTCCGTTTCCACAATCCCGCGCGTTACTTGCGCTAGCGCCTGAAAGCGATTGCGCTATAATGGGAAAAGATATCGCTTCTACGGATTGCATTTTACAGCTTGCGGGGGATCGAGAGATGGGAGCATTGCCGCGATTGAAAAGCAAAACTTATCTGCTTCGTCTGGTGACGGCGATCACGGTGCTGATGACGGCGCTGATGGCCGTTTCTTCCTTGACGCTCTATTGGACCATCGAGAAAACGACGTTGAAATTGCAGTTCGATGCGAACCGGCAGGTGCTCGGGCAGGTGGACTCCAATCTGGACGCAATGAACGAAATGGTCAAAAATTTTACGCTGTCCCTCTTCTTCGACTCGGACATCGTCTATCTGATGAACGTCAAGTCGGTGGAAATCTACGAGAATTACACCAAGCTCGACCGGCTTCGGAAATTTGCCTCCACCGTCTCCTACCTGCATTCCGCCAGTTTGTACAACGCTTATATGGACAAGCTGCAGACGACTGCCCCGTCGAACGACGACGATCCGGTCGCGCAGGCGGTCGCGCGGCTTCTGCGCAGCGGGAAGAACCTGCCCAATCTGCAGTTTATTCCGGTGTCGCTTAGCGGACGTTCTCCGTCCGAAGGCGGGACGGTCGATTTTTTCGCCTACATCCTGACCGACGCGTCCGGCAGCTCGCTGGTGCTGAATATCAAAGCGGACTGGATCTTCCAGGGGGTGAATAACATCGACCGGTCGGATGTGCCTCAGCCGCCCTCCATTTATCTGATGAACAGCAGCACCATTCTTAATCCGGATGCCGGCAGCGTCATTTCTATGGCCGAGCTGTCCCGCAGCGTACGGGCCGAACCGGATTCGGAGGGAGCCGGCTATCTGCTTTACGACTCGACAGAAGGCAAGCAACTCGTCACTTACATGAAGACGAAGGCGACCGACTGGACAGCCGTCAGCGTCCGGTCTTATAAAGACATGCTCGGCAAAATCAACGGCATGCGCGCAATCGCCTATACGATGATCGCCGCCTTCGTGGTGACCACAGTCGTTTTGTCGCTGGCGCTTGCCTATGCCCTGTATCGGCCGATCGACAAGCTCGTCGGCCAGATCGCCCGACTGTCGGGCGCCGGCGACGGGCAGCTTCCCCCTCCGGAGGCGGCGACCGGCGAACTCTTTTTCGTTTCCAGCCAATATCGCAACATGATGGATAAGATGAAGGAGATGTCGAATCGGCGAGACGCCGAGGCCCGCAACCGGAAAGGGCTGTATTTGCGCCGCCTGATCGCCGACAGCGCCTTGTTCGCGGAGTCGGACTGGGAGCTGCTGCGCGGCCTGTCGGGCTTGGGCGGAGCGGGAAAACCGGGAGCGTCGGACAGCGAGGCAAGCTTGAGCGATGCGGGGAACGAGCGTCTGACGCTGTGCGTGTTGAAGCCGGACCGCTTCCATGAATGGCGGCACCGGCCGGAGGAGGAGACGCGGCTGCTTAAGTTTGCGATCGCCAATGTCGTCGGGGAGACGCTGGCCAAGGAGCTGGCGTGCGAGGTTATCCCGATGCATAGCGATCATCTGGTGCTTCTGGGCAGCGCCGCAGCTTCAGACGACGGCGGCTCGACGGAACGGATCTGCGGTCTGCTGCGCAGCGCCAGGGATTACATCGAACGGCATTATCATATCTCATTCACTTCCGCTGTCGTAGGGGACATTCCCAACTACAAACGGCTGACCGAGGCGTATGACGAGGCGCTTCGGCTGTCCATGTACCGGCTCGTGCTGGGCAGGGGCGCCGTCATTGTCCCCGAAGCGGCGGCGAATCGCGGCAGCGCGAGTTTCCAGTTCCCCGCCCGCGAAGCCCGTCTGCTGGACGAAGGGATGAAGACCGGCAATCTGTTGCAAATCGAGGCTCAGCTTCAGAGTCTGTTCGAGGCGATGCGAGCGCTGGACTACGATCAAATTTTGTATACGTTGCTGCATCTGTTCTCCCTAATCGGCAAAGCCGTCCAGGAGATCGGCGCTCACTCCGCGCATCCGGTCGCGATCGACTTGAAGCAGGTTTACCAGACCGTCATGGAGGAGGAGACGCTGGACGACATGCGGCTGAAGCTGATGGAGGCGTTCCAGGATCTCGTGCGCGCGCGCGAGGACGGCCGTCAGAGCTCCCGCGATTATGCGCTTGTCAAGACGATCAAAGCGTACATACAGGAGCACTGCCGCGACGCAAATCTGAGCCTGCAGCAGATCGCCGCCGACCTGAAGCTGCCTCCGTCCCACGTCAGCCGCATCTTCCGGTCGTTCGAATCGGTCTCGATTACCAGCTATATTACCGAGACCCGGCTGAACCAGGCGAAGCGGCTGCTGGAGATGGACGTCATCACCGTCAATGAAGTGCTGCAGGCGGTCGGTTTTTGGAATCAAAGCTACTTTTTCAAGCTGTTCAAAAAGAAATTCGGCGCGACGCCGCAGGAATACCGCAACCGGCGCAAAAACGGACAGGTGCAGAAATAAAATAACCCGCATGCTTCTTTGGCCAAGGAGACATGCGGGCTACGCTGTTACTCCGGCAGAGCCACGGGGAAACCTTGATATCCCGGCGCTACTAGAGCTTAAATCGCTTACTTCAGTAAATATTTCACGGTAAGGCTGGTATAGTTGTTCAACGTCCTCTCACCTCGATTAGCCGAGGTAGGAAAGGACGCCCTCTTCGATTTTCAAGACCCGATCCGCTCTCTGGACGATATTCAAATCACGCGTGATCATAACCAACGTATTTTTTAACGGAAAAGGGAAGAAGCTCAACGATTTCCTTGCTGCATGCGGTTCCGCAGCAGCGGCTCCGGCAGCTACGTCTTTATCCCTGCGAACGGATCAAGCTTCGGCGATACGGCCGGGCATTGGGCCGAGGAAGCGATCTCGCGAATGGCAAACGGCGTGAACGAATATCGTTACAAGCCACAGCACAATGTTGCCCGCGCCGAGCTTGCTGCGTTATTTAATCGCAGCATTTGCCTCTTGCCAATCGGCAACCGTGACGGCGGCTTCACCGACCAGACCGGCACGGAATGGTATGCCGGCGAGGTTGGAGCCGCAGTCGGAACCGGCATTCTGACCGGTTATCCGGACGGATCGTTCAAGCCGAACCGCTCTGTCACACGCGCCGAAGCTCTATTGAAACAGTTCCCGGATGCGGACGCGGCAGGCGAATGGGCGATACCTTGGCTAACCCGGGCCGTTCAGGATGGGCTGCTGAACGGACGCGGTGCCGGCACCTTGCAGCCGGAAGCTTACAATACCCGCGCGGAAGCCGCCTTGCTGGTGGAACGCATGCTGCAGTTGGCAGGTTACGCGAGCTAACGCCGTTCTGGGTGTACAGCGCCTTTTAGAATGAGTTACTGCTTGTTTGAAAGGACTCTGTCCAGAAAACGGTCCGCGTCGCGGTTAAACTTCCAGGAAACGCCAAACTTATCCACCAGCATTCCGAAGCACGATGACCAAGGCGTCTCGGATAACGGCATCATAACATGACCGCCGACGGATAACCGATTAAAGTAGTCCTCCAGCTTTTGTTTATCCTCGATGACCAGACTGATCATCATATAGTTTCCTTTTACTACCTCCCCGGTTACCGCCTGCATCGAAGGCAAAATATCCGACATCATGATTTTCCCGCCCGCGAATTCGATGGAAGACTCCATGATCATGTTTAACTCGTTTTCCGGCAGCGGATAGGCTGGATTCTGAGGGAAATCCTTAAATTTTACTTGTTTCACCTCAGTTGCCTTTAAAGCCTCCGAATAAAACTCAATCGCTTGTTCTGCAATTCCATCAAAGTTTAAATAGGCAATCGCTGACATTAAGCCATACCTCCTTCTTAAGATACTTGTAGTATAATGAAGAAAAGACGACAGCTTAATGTCACTATTCTGAAATGGATATAAAAAGAAAAATAGAGGGCGATTATGGACAAGATCGAGAGACTGATTTCTATTATCATGATATTGCTGAAAAAAGAGGTCGTGTCAGCAAGAGAATTCGCGCAGCTATTCGACGTTTCCAAAAGAACGATCCTTCGCGATATGGAAACGCTGAGTCTAGCCAACATTCCGATCTATGCGATCCATGGAGCGAACGGCGGCTACGGCATTATGGAGGAGTACAAGGTGGATAAGCGTCTTTTAAGCAACGCCGACATAGAGAATATACTAACTGCGCTCGGCGGCTTGGAACAACTTCTCGTTAGCGAAGAAGTCGAAAGGACGATCAAAAAAATAGAAGCTATGGTAAGCCCCTTGTCTCTGAATCGCTCCATTCAACTGTCATTTTATGATTGGGAGGGGCGGTCTGAAATGGTTCAAACCTTGAAGCTCTGCCAACAATCCATCTTAAAGAGAAGGTTCGTTTCATTCGATTATATCGATAAAAACGGCACGGTAACGAATAGAAGGGTCGAGCCGTACGAGCTTCATTATAGCGAAACGAGCTGGTACTTGAAAGGATTCTGCGCACAGCGTCAGGGGTATCGAACGTTTAAATTATCTCGGATCGATCGTCTGACGATGGAGGAAAAAACGTTTCACCCTAGAAGCGATTGGTCTGAACAAGAACGCGAAACGCGTTTCCAACCGCAGCTGGTCGAGATCAAGGCGTTGATATCGCCCAGCATTAAAGATCATTTCATTGAAAGGTACGGGCGGAAGAGTATTGAAACCTATAATTCGGACTATTTATTGGCCGCCATCCAACTCCCTCAAAACAGTACCGGATTTCGATTTTTAGCAAGCTTCGGCACCCAACTAAAAATCATAGAGCCAGATTCCTATGTCGAAGACTTCCGGGAGTATCTAAATCAAATGATGGCGAACTACTGGCAGCTATAACTTTGAAATCATCCTAACGTTTTTATGATACTATTTAGAGATTAGATATTCCGAATTGTTACCCATAGTGAAAGGAATTAGCTGTGTGAAAAATAGAAAGCTTCTCACTCTAACTATGATCGCTATCACTCTCTTGACAACGTACTTTGTTCTTCACTCCTTTCGTGTATTCGACTCCAATACATTCATGGCGAACAATGGCGTTCTTTCGCTGCAGCATTGGGATCGGCAGGATAAGATTACGCTTGACGGAGAATGGGAATTCTATCCGGAACAATTAATCGTGCCCCATCCGGATGAACATGTCTTTGATCGTTATCAAACCAACCGCCAATCCATCCCGGTGCCCGCCGCATGGGATCGCTATAAGTCCGAGAGAGCTTCTCCTTACGGGACAGGTACGTATCGCTTGCTTATTCATGTTCCGGAAGATGACCTCTACGGCGTAAAGCTGAATACGATTCGTAATGCCAATAAGGTTTATCTAAATGGAGAGGAGCTTGGCTCGGCAGGCGTTCCGTCCCAAAGAATCGAAGAATATCGCTTCGATTACAAAAAGTATGTCGTGCTGGGAAACAGTAAAAATAAACAAATAGAACTGGTGATCCTTGTTGCCAATTATGACTATGCTGTTGGCGGCATTGTCAGTTCGCTCGATTTCGGTCTGGCCGATCAAATATTAACCGAACAGGGCCGTGCCAAATTCACTGAAGCCTTTCTCATTTCCGGCTATCTGCTGTTTTCGTTTATTTACTTTACGGCCTATTTGCAGCACAAACGGAAATTTCGGTATGAGCTATACTTCAGTTTATTTTGTCTGGCGCAAGCATTCCACATATCGTCGATAAATGAAAGATGGATCTACTTGCTGTTTCCGGAGCTGGGCCCGTCCTTACAACTGGAAGTACAGGCCATTTCACTTACGCTTTTCGTCTTGTTTTTCCTATTGTTTGTGTATCATTTCTTCAACATGACGGCCAGCAGAAGGATCGTCGCCGCATTAAGCGCAATGCTGGGATTGCAAGCCTTGGCCGTATTTACGTTAGGCAGAACGGTCGATCTCATGGTGAAGGGGTCATTTCCGCTCATTCAACTCCTTGTTTCAGGGACTACGGCGATCGGCTACGTGTATATTTTTATTCTGCTGCTGAAAGCCTACAGGCAAAAAACCGAGGATTCCAACTATGTGCTGATCGTTGTTTACACTTTTGCTCTGTATGGTGCTCTGCTGGCCATTGTCCTGCTGTTTGAAGTGGATATCGAAATGCCGTCCTTTCTTTTGTTTCTCATTATGGTGTTGAGCTTGGCGCTATTATTGAGTCACCGTTCTCAGCAGGCCTACAACAAAGTGGAGGAACTGTCTAATGAATTGCTGGAATTCGACCGAATGAAGGATGAATTTCTGGTCAAAACCTCACATGAGCTGGGCACTCCGCTCCATGGGATTATGAACCTTTCTCAATCGCTGCTGGAAGGCGTTGAGGGACCCTTAAAAAAGAGACAGCAAGAAAGCGCCATATTAATCCACTCGATAAGCAGAAGATTGGCCGGCTTGGTTAAGGACCTTTCATTCATTTCCAAAATAAAACGGGGCGAGGTGTCCTTTACCTCCAAACCGATCGAAATTCGTATAGTTGAAGAAGTGCTTGCCGAGATCGCCTACGTCATGCCGCCCGCTCCAACTGTTCAATTAATCAACAAGATCCCGGCGAATCTTCCGCTTGTCTACACCGATGAGCAGAAGCTGAAGCAGGTTTTCTTCAACCTGATCTACAACGCGATTAAATTCACCAAGCAGGGAACGATCACGATCTCAGCTCGAATCTTGGAGGGACAGGCGCACATATCGGTTGAAGATACGGGGCCGGGTATTGCTGCAGAGCACCACGACCTCATCTTTACAACCTTCTATCAAGTTGAAAGCAGCCGCGCCAGAAAATCGGAAGGTCTTGGTCTGGGATTAAGCATTACCAAAAAAATTGTGGAGAGCGCAGGCGGGCGTATTTGGGTAACTTCCGAAGCAGGCAAAGGCTCCTGCTTCACCTTCACGATCCCGCTGGCTACTAACGAGCAGCTGCTGGCACATCAGGAAATAAGCGAAGTGCACGAACAAGCTGCGTCTGCCCATGGGATGGATCGGGAGAGGAAGCAGCCCCAGATTATCCTGCCTACAAGAGTGGAAGGATCAAAACCGTATACCGTATTAGTCGTAGATGACGAACCGGCCAACTTAAAGGCGCTTATTCATATGCTCCAATCGCTTCAATATAACGTCATTGCGGTAGGCAGCGGGCAGGAAGCGCTCGACATCGTGGAAACGGAAAAGGTGGATCTTCTCGTTTTGGATTTAATGATGCCCCATATGACGGGCTATGAAGTCTGCAAAACGATTAGACAGAAGCGAGACTTGGTCGATTTGCCTGTCATCATCTTAACAGCAGCAGGACAATTGTCTGACTTAGTTTTGTCCTTCCAGTTAGGAGCCAACGATTACTTGCAAAAGCCTGTTCATTTGAAGGAATTAGAGATGCGGATCGAGTCCTTGCTGTTGATGAAGAAATCAGCGTATGATGCGGTGGACCATGAACTCAGCTACTTTTACGCTCAGATTACACCGCACTTTTTGTACAATACCCTTAATTCGATTATTTCGCTAAGCTGGTCTGATCAGGAAAAAACACGAACCGCCTTAGAGCATCTTTCTACTTATTTCCGGGGAAAACTGGATTACCAGAAGCAGCGCACAATGGTTCCTTTGGAGGAAGAAATCCAATTGGTAAAGGCGTACCTCGCGATCGAACAAATGCGCTTTGAAGAAAGACTTCGTATCGAATATAATATTGACGAAACCATTCGAACCTTGATCCCGGCCATGACCATTCAGCCGCTAGTCGAAAATGCGGTTCGTCACGGGATAACCAAAAGAAAAGATGGCGGAACGCTGCGTCTTACGATCGAGCGGGAACCGCCGCATATCAAAATTATGATAGAAGATGACGGGATCGGAATTCCTCCGGACAAGCAGCAGGAGCTATTGCGCGGGCGAAACGAGCGATTAGGCTTTAATAATCCATTTAGAAAGCTTTCGCTGATTAAAGGAACCCGTTTTCAATTGAATAGCGAGCTGGGCAAAGGAACAACCATCCTCATTCATCTGCTTGAGATCAAGGACAATGGAATTTCCGTTCGCTAAAAATGGGCCGGAGGCTGCGGTATGATCACAAAATTATGCGATTGCGTGCTTGACGGCATTACGCTGGAGCGAGTGGTGCGCAACGAAGAATTCGTGATGCCGGACATGCACTTGCACCCGGAGTTTGAAATCTACTACATGTTTAACGGAGAACGGTACTATTTTATCGAAAATAAAACGTATCATATTCGAAAAGGCAGTCTAGTTTTGGTCGATTCCATGCATATCCACAAAACCAGCGTACTGGGTAAAAACTTTCACGACCGCTTCCTGATCGAGTTGAATGCCGAACCCTTCTCGACCTTTTTTCAAAACATCAGCGGAATGAGCCTGGCGGACTTTTTCTTCAAATATTCCTGTGTATTGGATCTGGACGAACAAGCCCAGATTTGGATAGAACGCCGTTTCAACGACATTATGGAGGAAGCGGAAAAAAAACACGACAACTATTCTATCCTTATCATGATGAAAATTACGGAGATCCTGCTTTACGTCCGCCGGTCTCATTCCGAAAGGCTAATTCCGCCCAGCCTCTCTATGTCCGACAAACCCAAACATAAAATGATCAATGAAATCGCGACATTCATCACTCACGGCGAGGCCAGGGTAAGAACCTTGGATGAAGTATGCAACCATTTTTTTATTAGCAAAAGCTATCTTTGCCGCGTTTTCAAAGAAGTGACCGGCTTTACGGTACAGGACTATATCAATATTCACAGCGTAAAGAAAGCGCAGCAGCTTCTGGAACAAAGCGACATGAGCATAGCCCAGATCGGCGAACGTTTAGGCTATAACAGCGTCACCTATTTCGAACGCGTTTTCAAAAAATACACCGAAACCACCCCGCTGAAATACCGAAAAAAACTAAGCATCATTAAACAAAAGGTTCGCAATAAAAAGCAATAGAACGCCAAGCCCCGAAACAAGCAAAAGCGGGCGCTGCCCGTGAATAATAACCGGGGCAACACCCGCCGGGTGCCAAGCCTTACTTTTTGGCGATCATTCTTTCAATAAGCGCCTGCAATTCTACCGCGCCTTGATCCACCGTTAACCTGCCGTATGCCACGCTTTGCCCAAGCAGCTGCAGCTCCGTAACAAACTCTTGGTCGTTTGGAAGGTTGGGGCCCTGCGGCACGCTTCTGTCGGCAACTACGTCATAAATATGGTATACGGCTGCGTCGATCGGCGTTGCGCTGGCCGATATCGCTTGGCGCACCTTAGGAGAGGAAGGCACGCCGCGATTGGTGCCGAGTATGGCGCCCGCTTCTGGGCTGGTTACAAAATAGTTGGCAAATATCGCGGCGGCCTCCACGTTCTTGCTATTCTTGTTAATTCCGATATATTGGCTCATCTGGATTTGATAAGCTTTTTCGCCGCCTTTGGGCAATGTGGTTGCTCCCAGAGCATCCGTCATAGCAGCTTGATAGGCGGCAACCTGGTTGCTCCAAATCATACCCATCGCTGCCTTGCCTGCCACAAGCGCCGAGCTGTCCGGGCCGGATTCGGCATACGTTGCCGTCGTGTCCGCGTCGGGAATGATGCCTTCCGCGCGCAAATCCGCCCACATCTGAAGCCATTTCTTGGCGGAATCGACCGTTGCGTAAGATTTGCCGCCCTCATCGTAAGTCCACAGCGGAGTCCCTTCTTGCGTATAGAAATAGCTCAAGTAATTCGCGGTGTTGGTGCTGTTGTCGACAAACGGGAATACCCCGGCCGGCAGCTTGGCTTTTAACTCTTTCCCGTAGGCGATTAATTCGTCCCATGACATGTTGTCCTGCGGCAAAGCCGCTCCGGCATTCTCAATCATCGTTTTATTGTAGGCAAGGACAAGAGTGTTCGTGCCGAGGCTCACCACATAGAGATTTCCATTTAACGTAGCAGGGATGAGCGCAGTCTGGTCGAATGTCTCAGGTGTATCAATCAAAAGCTGATTGCCTAGAAAGTCGTTCAAGGGCTGCAAATATTGCTCATAATCGGGATAGTTGCCTCCGAACTGAATAAGATCAGGAGCATTGTTGCTTTGAAGCTGCGTGTCGATAATCGCGAAGTGGTCGGAAGTTCCGCCATTGGGTTCGCCGGTTACCTTGATTTCCGGATAGGCTTCCATAAATTTAGCAATGACCTCATTCGTAATTTGAGCGCGATCGTCGTTGCCCCACCAGCCGAAACGCAGTTCAGCCGGACCGCCCGTGTATGCAGGAAGCCCGTCGGAACGCGTCGCGTCGGCCGGCGCCGATGACGACGGTTCCGATGCCGACGGTTCCGATGCCGGCGGAGCGTTCGTTCCAGCTGCGGGTTCCTCGTTGCTGCTGCTGCATGCGGCGAGAACGAACAACAACAGAGTCGCTGCAAAAATTGCGTTTAGCGCTTTCTTCATTTAAGCAACCTCCCATTATTTTCTTATCTATTACAGGGGGATTCTCCCTTGCAACCTAACCTTTGCTTCCTGAAGTGGCGATGCCCTGAACGAAATATTTCTGCAGCGAGAAGAACAGCACAAAGCACGGAACAATCGATAGGGTTGACATGGCCAGCGCCCCGCCCCAGTTCGAAACTGCGCCCGCGTCGCCGACAAATGTGCGCAGGGCTCTGGAAACGGTGAAGGTTTTGGGATCTGTCAGATACAGCAAATGATTAAAGAAGTCGTCCCACGTCCATAAGAACGTAAACAGGGCGGTTGTAATCAGTGCAGGAGCCGCAAGCGGCACGACGATCCGCAAGTAGATTCCCGCTTTTCCGCATCCGTCGATAACTGCCGCTTCATCCAATTCCTTAGGCAGCCCGCGAATAAACTGTACGAGCAGGAACACGAAGAACGCGTCGGTAGCCAGCAGCTTTGGCACAATGATCGGAAGATAGGTGCCCACCCATCCGAATGTGTTAAAGAGGATATACTGCGGCACCAGCGTGACATGGCCGGGAAGCATAAGCGTGATCATCATGATCGCAAACCATATACTCTTGCCGTCGAACTTAAGACGCCCGAATGCGTAGGCCGCCATGGAACAGGTAACGAGGTTGGCGACAACCGCCACGATACACAGCAGCAATGAATTCGCAAAAAACGTCCCGAAGCTTGTGCCCGCATAACCTTTCCATCCATTTACATAATTTTCAAGAGTAAACGCTTTCGGAATCAGACTCGTATCGCTAAAAATCATGCTGTTGGGTTTGAACGAGCTTGCAATCATCCAAATGATCGGGTAAAGCATGCCCACGCCAAGCGCGATAATAAAAATATGGGTGAATACCTTAAAAACCCGACGATCGGTTCCCTTATTCAAAAGATACCACCACACTTATGGTTAAAATAAATTTCACGGAGCATTTTCCCTTGCGCCGGAGAGCCTCACTCGCCGCTTCCGTACGACACCCAGTATTTCGAGCTCTTAAAGATGATAGCGGTGAAAATGCCGATGATCAAAAGCAGCACCCACGCCATGGCCGAAGCATACCCCATCTCATGATACGTCCATCCTTGAATGTAGAGGTACAGGGTGTAAAACAAGGTGGAATTCAAGACGCCGCCTTTGCCGCCGCCGATAATGTAAGCCTGTGTGAATACCTGGAACGCCGCAATCATCTGCATGATCAGGTTGAACAAAATTACAGGTGTAAGCGACGGAATCGTTATCGCGATGAACTGCTTGACTTTACCCGCTCCGTCAATACTTGAGGCCTCGTAATATTCGGAGGGGATCTGCTTAAGCCCCGCCAGGAAGATGATCATGCTGGAACCAAACTGCCAGACGGTAAGCAGGATCAGGGTCGACAGCGCATATTTGGGATTGGTGATCCAGCCCGGCAGATCCGTGAAGCCCAAGCCGCCTAGAAGGCCGTTGAGCAGACCGTCCTTTTCAAACAGTTTGCGCCATAGCACCGCGATAGCTACGGATCCGCCAAGCAAGGTCGGAATATAATAGACTGCGCGATAAAACGGAATGAAACGGAGTTTCTGACTGAGCAGCATCGCAATCAGCAGGGCGAAGGCCAGCTTGATCGGCACGGACACAAACACATAAGTGAAGGTAACGGAAAGCGACTTCAGGTAATAGGGATCGACTCGCATGACCTCGCCTGTTGCTACTGTGAAATCCTGAACGCCAAAGAGCGAGCCAAACATTTTCGTATAATTGCCAAAGCCAATCAGTTGTGTCGAGTCAGGCTTCGTAAAGTCGTAATCGGTAAAACCGAGATACAGCGAATAAATCATCGGATACAGCGTCAGAACAACGAAGCCTATGAGCCACGGCAGCAGGAACATGTACGCTGCCGCATTACGCCTAAAAAAGAAAGCGATTCCATTTTTCATTAAAGCACTTCACCCCCCGCATTATTCCGATAAAAGAAACATTCGTTGTGTCCTTATTTTTCTGAATTTTCATCACACAATTATTAACAAGATTAGAATATCTCAGCATTCATTTGACAGTCAATATAACAGTATAAAGATAATAATAAAAGTACAAAATAGCATATAATCGTACTATATTGAACTAAATAAAAGGTGAAAGCATGTTCTGTGAGGACTGACCTGCTGGAATGGCATTTGCAACTCTGCTTTAGCCCTGTCCTTCGGATTGTGGCCTTGCCGCACCCTATGGTAGAGTAAACAAAGAACCGCCTGAACACGCGAAAGGAGCAGTGCTGTGAAGGAACGGATTCCCGAGATTCTTGCTTATATGCAAAAATCCGCGACTCGAGATATCACCGTGGAAGAAACCGCCAACCATTTTGGTTACAGCAAATATCACTTCAGCCGGGAATTCAAACGGTTGACGGGCTTTTCAGCGGCGGACTATTTGTCCTCTTTAAAAATCGAGTTTGCCAAACAAGCCCTGCTTCGCAAGGAACATTCCGTAACGCATTCCGGGTTTGATGCGGGTTATTCCAGCGTCGGCACTTTCTCTACTACATTCACGAGGAAAACCGGACTCTCTCCGCGCGAATACAAGCAGCAAGTAGAAGCGCTATACAGCTTGGCGAAAAATTGCGAAGAAACCCCTACTGCGGTTGTCGGTCATAACGGCGACCCTTTTCCATCAGGTACAAGCCGCTGTCTGATTTCCGTCCTCTACCCCGAGGGTTATCAAGCCGGGATCACGTTTGTCGGCTTATTCAAGAGCCCGATCCCCAACCACCGGCCGGTGGCCGGAGTCGCCCTCGCCAAAAAGAACACGCATCTCTTCGAGCATATTCCGAACGGCGCCTACTACCTTCTGGCCTGCTCCATTGAGAGAACGATCAATCCGCTGCGTTACTTTGTGCTGGATGACTGCTTGCGCGGGCGTGTGCAGCGTCGGGTCCATTTCCCGCAAGATCATGATCAATCCTTTACTATTCCGCTGCGCGAAGCTCTTCCGGAGGATCCGCCCATCGTGGTCAACGTATTAAAGCTGCTCGTAGATTCTTTGAAAAAGTAAGCCTGCCGTCGTCGACCGTCCGACAATTCCGCAATGAATAAGAAGTTTTTTGTTCCTGCGTCTGTCAAAATGAGCTTGTCTCTATTATGGACAGAAAGGACTGGGACTCATGGAAGTGACGATCACCCCCTACCTCATGCTGGATGGGAGGGCGCAAGAAGCCATTCAATTTTATCAGGAGATTTTTGGCGCGGAGATCATGGGGCAAGAATTTCTAAAGGATTGGCCCGGAGAAATGGGAATCGAGGTCACGCCGGAAAACGAAGGGCGCGTCATGCACGCCCATCTCAAAATCGGAAGTTCCGAAATCATGCTGGCCGATTACCTTCCCGGCCAAATCCCTCAACCCGGTTCGTCCATTAACTTGATGATCGTTGTCAAGGATGCGGAAACCGCGAAAAAGCTTTTTTCCCTTTTGCTGAACGGCGGAAAGGAAATCATGCCGCTCCAGGAGACGGGATTCAGCCCGGCTACCGGCCAAGTCGCCGATAAATTCGGGATCGAATGGCAAATTGTAACCGATCAACCCGACGCGGAAAACTGACCAACCCATGGAAGGAGCCAAGGCGTTTTGTACGAACTTTCGTACAAAACGCCATGCAAGCTTCGGGTCGGCCGGACGCGCCTCGCTTCACTAGAAAAGTTGGATTGAGCGGGACTGTGTAGGACTATTGCGATAGGGGAGGGTTTCCTATGGAGACGAGCGGCAGACCTTCGGAACAATTGATGGTGTATATGCCCGGTACTGGACGCAAGTACGAGCTGGGCGCCTTAACGGGAATCTTCTATGCGGACACGGAAGAAACCGAGAGCCGATACTGCGCATCCTCATGGTGGCTGGAACCATTAAGCGAAGGACCGGGGCCGCACGCGCATGAAGCGAATGAAGAGTTGTTTTATGTTGTGGAAGGCATCATGACCTTTCAGCTGGGATCGGAATTTGTGGACGCGCCGCAGGGCTCCTTTATTCGAATCCCTGCGGGAATGACCCATGATTTCATGAATCGAACCACGGCACGCGCCGGCGTATTTAATGTGTTCATTCCCGGCGGATTCGAGCCCCAGATGGCAAAAATCGTGAAGTGGTACGAGGAACAAGAAGGAACCGATGCGGCGCGCTAGTACTCTGTTGAAAGAGTTAACGGGTCGCTAAGCTCCTTCAACCCTATCGCTTTTGCGATGTTTTTCCTGCCCCATTCTTTTCCTTACCGCACGAATAGAAAGCCATGAAAAAATTATGGGCTTACGCGCAGGGGCGGTGACTATGATTCGGTTAATAACGAGTTATTGAATAGAGCTGTTGTCCTGAAGGATGAAGAATCCGTAACAATTCGTCATTGCTGCCTTTGGAATGCCACCTTTATACCGAGTCCGATATAGATCATTCCGGCGAATTTGCCGCTCAGGCGGTTAAGGCGGCCTATCCAGGCCGTCCTCCTGACCACTTTACCAAAAGCAGAGAGACTGAACGCAATTGCCGTTGTATACAAAACACTCAACAGCACAAAGATGAAGCCCAATATTAACAGCTGAACTACGGTTTCACCGCGCTCGGGATTCAAAAATTGGGGCAAGAAAGCCAGAAAAAACAGGGCAGTCTTCGGATTCAGAACCTCTGCGATCGTTGCCGAAAGGTATGACTTAACGACACCAGCCGATTCAACCTTTGGAAGCTGCCACCCTGCAGGCTTGCGAATGATTTCGCGAACCCCGAGATATAGCAGATACGCCGCTCCCGCATATTTAACAATATTGAAAGCGAAAGCGGAGCTCATGAGTATGGCCGAAAGCCCTACAGCGGCAAACAAGGTGTGAACAAAATCTCCCGTTGCAATGCCAAGCCCCGCCATTATACCTCCTTTGCGTCCGCTTTGGACGGTACGGGTAATCGTGAGCATAACGGCCGGACCAGGCAGCAAAAATAGACCCAAGACGACGATCACATACGATATTAAAGTTGAAAACTCGAGTTCCATCATTTCTCGTTCCGCCCTTCGAAATATACGACCATGACGCTCGACGGTTATTCCGGATGATTGCCGGTTTCGCTCCCTATTTCAAAAGGGGTGTAAACATTCTCATAAGCCACGTGCATGGTCATTCCCTTTTGCGCATGATCTAAATTGTGACAGTGATCCATCCATAATCCTGGATTATTCGCCAAGAAAGCAACTTCAATTGTCTCTCCCGGCCCAATATTGACCGTGTCCAGGACAAGCGGGCTTCCGCTTATCGGCTGACCGTTTTTACGGATCACTTGGACGTGATGACCGTGAAGATGCATCGGGTGGTCGGCAAAGCTCCGGTTTACGAATAGGGTCTTTACGAGGTCCCCTTCCCTGACCATGAGCGTGGGAGTGTCGGGGAAAGTCTTCCCATTCATGATCCACTGCTGCCCTGCCTCCCCATTATAAACACCGAAGTAAGTCTGATCCAGAATCAGAGTGAAAGTTCTATCGAATACTGTAGAGGCATCGAAAAGAGCTTCTGTTGGCTCCCCGTATCTGGTGATGTCCAAAATCTGACCCTCTTCTGTTACCTCGGGTTCGCCAGTTCCATCCTTGCTGAATACTCTGCCTATCGGTCCACCATCTGTAAGCATGGCCAGCGTAACAGGAGTGCCCGGCATGGTGAATTCGATATCGTACCGCCCCCCTCCTCCGATCTGCAAGAAGTGATCCGTCAAACTCTCCGGCTCGTTCAAGTCGTACCCGTCGATAGCCACTACCTTAAAAGACGCGCCGTTCAAAGAAAATGTACGAGTCAAATTTCCCGCATTCACCAGGCGCAAGCGTACTAAGGTTTCCGGATGAACCGTTTCCCTCCGAAAGGTATCTGACGTATCAAGGGCCGGAATATTTCGGCCGTCCGCCGTGATCCAATCATGCGCCACAATCGTCGTATCCATTTTTTGTGGTTCAGGGGGACTAGATGAGCGTATGATAAAGGGGCCGAACAACCCTTTTTGCACCTGGATGGAAGATTGCTGATGGGAGTGATACCAATGTGTCCCTGTCTCTTCCACGACAAAACGGTAGGTGTACGATTCGCCGGGCATCACCGCATCCTGCGTCATTCCGGCAACGCCATCCTCGCCATTGGGGACATCTATTCCGTGCCAATGAAGCGTAACGCCATCCGTAATGTTCTTGTTCACCAATTGCACTTCCACCAGGTCCCCCTCATCAGCAACAAGCTCCGGTCCCGGTACCTGCCCGTTAAACGTCCATGCCTCGATTGTTTCGCCCGAAGCAAGTTGAATGGTCTTCGTCTCGGCGTAGAGGACATAAGACTGATCAGGAGCTCCGAATTGAGGTCCCCTCAAGTCCATAACGCTAATCGATTTGTCGGCTGCGCTGCGATCATGCCCGTTATGGTGGTGGTGCATATCTGCAACTGAGATGGGATCGCCTCCGCCAAAGTCGACGGTATGGTGATGGACCATCGCCATCGCGCCAGGAAATTTGCTCATTTTTTGGGCTATGACAAGTCCTGTCAACGCTGTTCCGAGCACGATAATCGAGTACATAGCGCCTCTTGCGATTCTTGTCGTTAACCGAGGAATACGGGATTCCAGAAGCCGTAACCTCCGGCCGTGATGAAACCAGAGCAGAACGGCAGAAATGATCAAGACTCCGCCATACATCAAGACATCTTCAATATTCGGAATCGCCGGAATGTCTACCGTCACCAGAAAAAAGGCAAGTACAGTTCCGACGAACATGACATGAACCGTGACCATTAACGATAATAAAGCGCGCCTCTCCTTGACTTCTCCCGACAGATTCGGCAATGCCAAGGTCATCACGGCGAGCGTAGGCAAGGCGAGCAAAGGAAAAATAACTAAAATCCGATCCATTATAAACAACCAACCAAAATTCGTCCAAATGAAAAAAATATCGATTGCCCACAGCAGGATCAGGACAATCCCGATGCAAACGCCGATTTTGGCCGCTTGGAGCCAGCGTCGGAGCCTTGTTCCACGGTCTTTCAAATATTTCAAATGATTTACAACATATCCGACGATTCCCCAAACTCCTGCTAATAACAGCAATAGCAAAAACTCAATAGCCATTAGCGACTCGAACACGGCTGCTACCTACTTCCTGAATTGATCTTCATCCTGTCTGGCAAGCGGAGTCCTTCGTTTACGCCTCTTGGAAAGTTAGCCGCCAAGCGCTGCCTTCAAGCAAGCGGCTGTTTTCGGCTGCTCTTTCTTCATCGATTGACGCATGAAAAACTCGGCTACCTTTGGGACATGATCGACTTGGATTGTGAAATGAACGCGGCACGATTGCTCGGAAGCCGGTTCAACCAGATAACTTTCACGAAAGTACTGTTTTTCATCAGGAGCTGTCTCCATAGTCAACAATTGATCCTGAACCAACTCGGTCACGATCATCGTCTTCTCGCTTTTGAAGCCTGAATATTTTCCGCTTTCGAAATACTGGGTTCCTGTCCGGACGGGCCCATCGGAGATGACTCGATTTTCAATAATTCCTTTCATCCAGGAAGACCGCCCCTTCAGATCAACCAATCGGGCAAAAACGACCGGCGCAGAATGGTCGTAAACCTCGGTATATTTAAATGTAAGCATGATGATACCCCTTTCCCTTTTGGGCCGATTTATTTTCTGCGGTAAAGAAGGGTCGAGAGCGCACCGGTCAGCACTTGTTCCCTATCGTCGTTCTTTTCCCCTGCCGCCGGTTGACGCCATCCAATATACCCGTCCGGCCGCACGATGACAGCCCCGGTGGACGTTATGCCATAGGCTTTAAGGAAATCATTCCCGGAACTGCTGAAGTCGTCATGAGGTCCGCCAATCTTATACATCTTCATTGAAATTTGAAGCGTCTTGCTTGCATGAAGCGCGGCCTGAAGCCAGCTCTGTCCCTCGGAGCCCGTGAGCAGGACGAACCGAGAGCCGAATAGATCTAATGAGGAAAACTGCTGACCATTCCGCACAAGACGGACATGCGCGGCGCGTGTCCCTGGTTGTCCCGTCCACAATTCGGGCGGCTGTACCAACGGGAGGGGCTTCCCGGCTCCTTCCTCCGGTACGAAGGCGCCCTCCTGATACCGATAGCCCATATTGACATGAAGGGTATTCACCGTGATCCCTTCCGCTCCTTCGCGCTCGCGCTGCTGGGAGAGCCTGATGACCTGCTCTACCGTGTAATCCGCTATAGGGCGCCGCTCCGTATCATAGGTCGCAAGCAACGCCGAACCGGCTTCACCTCTTAACACGGAAGCCAGCTTCCAGGCGAGATTATGAGCCTCGGCGATGCCGGTATTCCCGCCCAGGCCGCCGCTTGGAGGTTGAACCCGCGCGGAATCGCCCACTAGAAAGATGCGGCCTTGTTGGAAGCGGTCGGCTACACGACCGGCCATTTCCCAAGTCAATACCTTCCTGATCGCGACAGGGAAGTCGCGAATTCCGATGGCCGCCCTCACCAGCGCTGTACAGCGCTCTTCCGGGTAATCATCAGCGGTTTCCTCTGCAGGATCATAGACAATGTCCAACCGGTACACATGAGGCCGCCTCTTAGTTCCGGGGTACAGGACAAGACTTCCGCTCGCGTCATCATTGGCGAAGAAGCACATATGCGCATTTTGACGATGAAAAAGATCATGGATGTCCGCATCGAAAACGACGCTGATCAGATGGCATAGCGTCCCTTCACCATGCTGGCGTATTCCTGAATGCTGGCGAATTCCACTCTTGCTTCCATCCGCTCCAACCAAATATTCGGCTCGAATGCGGCGCGTTTCGCCGCTGATTCGATCACGAATAAGGGCCGTGACGCCCTCCTCTTCGGCATCGAACTCGACTAGCTCCGTGTTATAGCGAAGATCAACGCCGGCTTGCTCGACCTGCGCCCGAAGCACGGGCTCAAGCAAATCCTGGGCAATGCCGTTCCCCTCAACCGGGCTGGCATCCGTAAAATACGCGCTCATATCTTCCATCAGGTTATCGTACAGCTGTCCGGCCAAGCTCTCTACGAACATAATGCCGAACTCCCGGGGAAAAGGAGGTTCTTCGCGGCGAATGTCCTCCTCGATTCCGGCCGAGCGAAAGATTTCCATCGTGCGAGCGGTCAGGCTCGAAACGCGCGGATGGATGGCCGTCCCCGAATGGCGCTCAACGACTAGCGGCTTAATCCCCTGCCTGGCCAGAAACAGGGAAAGGGACAGCCCCACCAGACTTCCTCCTACAATCAGCACGGGTACCGTTTCATCAAAGGCATGGTATGTTGTTGGTGTGCTCATCCAATCACGCTCTTTCTTATTCGTTTTCATAGCCATCCAAGCGGTTGTCGATTGACTTCGCGTGCTTGCGCAGTTTTTCCATACTCCATACCAGTCTTCCGGACTCGATATCGGCAATAACGGCTTGGACCCACCCGATTTCGGCCTCGAGCACGGCTTGTTGATACTCGCTTTCCAGCAAAAATAACCGCGGCAGTCTCAGCGAAGCGCCTTTCCGGAACTGATCCTTCAGCCGGTCAAGCGAATTTTCGAGCGCATTAACCCGTTCTTTGAAAAGATGGGCTACATCTTCAGGCGTCAAGAGGGCCAAAAAAGACACAGCGGCCGGAAACTCTAAAAACTCCTGAGCTGGCGTGGAGATCATCTCACGGATCCACGAATAAGCAGCCTGGCGACCCAGATCCGTGACTTCATAAACCGTCAAATCCGGCCTCCCTTCATTCTTTTTTTTGCCTTGAATGACAATGGCTTTGTCTCGATGCAATCGTTCGATCGTTTGGTAAATGCTCGTTCGATGGCGAACGTTAATGACCTCGTCTTTCTCCCTTTCTTTAATTAATTGCTGCATCCGATAAGGATGCATCGGCTCCTCAATAAGGAAACAAAGGACGGCTAGAGCGACTGGGGATTTTTTTATTTTCGTTTTCATAGTTATAATATTACTAATAATAATATGAATTGTAAACAATCGCTTCAAATTTCACAAAAAAAAGCTGTCCTCAGCGTGTTTACCATGCTTGAGGACAGCTTTCAGGCATAACCGGCTCACGCCATCCTTGGGATCGGCGGGATCACGTTTATATCGGGGGTTATTCAGATCAGGGTAGCTGGAACGTAGATCAACCTGATCACTTGTTCGCTAATTCGATCGCTTGACACGAGGCGCAACGGCGGGCGCGAACCGGCGAAGAACGGCTTTCCGTGACCCAGCACAACTGGATGGAGATAGAGCCGATATTCATCAACGAGGCCGAGCTCCGTCAGACTGTGCGCAAGCTCCGGCCCGGCCACTTCAATCTCCCCTTCATGCTGAGCCTTCAGATCACGTATGGCCGAAGCAAGGTCACCCTCGATCAGAGAAGCGTTCGGACCGACGGCCTTTAACGTCCTCGACACGACCCACTTCGGTTTGCTTTGCCACGCCTCTGCGTATTCCCGTTCCGCCCCGTCCCATCCAGAAGAGTCTCCGTCCCAATACTGCATGGTCTCGTACATGCGGCGTCCGTACAAGCTACCCGTCAGGCCCCGTAAGTCGTCGATGAAATGACGGAATAGCACGGGATCAGGCTGAAAGGCCTCGTGGTCGACGAACCCGTCCAGAGACTGGTTCAATGAGAAAACAATTTTGGCCATGCGACTGACACTCCTCCCTAGTTTTCACTCACACTCATCATCAAGGTTACACGTTCCATATGCAGCCTCCTTCACGTCTACATTTTATCATTGCAACCGCATGCCCGGTTTCTTATGAATTGCTAATTTTATACACGATGCAAGGTCAGAGTTAGGCCCGTCAAGCTAGGAATGGCATTTGCTCAATGACATTCAATAAATACTGTTTGCATCTGTAGGTAATTCCCTAACACGCTTTAGATAATTAGTCATATTGGCATCATCTTTGGCATTGTAAGAATATCGAAAATACTCAGCGACATCCTTGGCTAGAGCCCTAAACAATTCACACGAAGTGAATATCGAGTTCCACATATTTTCATAATTGCTATCCGAAAAAGTTTCCTTATACATTTCCCAATAGGATTCGGGAAGATACTTGTTCATGTATTTTCCCATTTTTCCTATCGAAACTTGAAAGCCATTTTGGGTACCAACCCACCATGAAATCATCTCATCCAAACGAGGTCTGATGACGTGTTCAAACATTTGTTTCGCATACGGTAATTCATCGCGCCATATTCCTTTGGCTACGTTTTGCAGGCACCACCAAAAATCATTACAAGAGCCCGAATATAACGGCTCCGTAGGCTTTTTTACATGATAGTCAATATCTGTGGCGGCAGGAATGATTGGCAGACAGTTGTCCTTATCTAATAAAGGAACTGTCAATTTATCACTAACATATCCTTCAAGCATAGATTCTTTAGTTTCTATGTGAAGGTCTATACGATTTCCATCTGTAAATAGCATTAAATATCCGTAAGACCGAGTAAAATCCATATCAATACCCATAGAGTGGTCATTTTTATCAGGCTCTTGCATCATAATCAAATCACCAAATACATTCATCCATGTTTCATCGTTTATAAAAGAGGAAGTTTCGGTTACTACATAAACAACATCATAATCCTGAAAAATATCCTTAGGAGCATTCGGATTGGTACGCGAACCGTTCATATAAACCGCTCGGATTCGTTCATCCTTCTGAGCAACCCCTAGTATTAAATCAAACATTTCTTTTTCGGTTCTCATATAAGTCCCCTCCAAATCTCAAACCATACTAAACACAGCATAGCACAACTGGGATATAAGGTTATTCCTATTGCCATTGTTCTCATTCGCAATAATCAAAAACCCTCCATTTTAACACCAGACTTATGAAAACATGATATCGTACAGGGAGGGGGATCGAATTCATGAATACGTATCGAACAGCAGAAATCGCGCACCGTTTTGGCATCCATCCGAACACTGTGCGGCTTTATGAGAAACTTGGCCTTATACCCAGTCCGGAGCGGAAAGCGAACGGTTACCGCGTTTTTACAGATTTCCATGTGGAACAGCTTCAATTGGTCAGAACGGCTCTGGAAGTCGAGGTTCTTCAAAACGGTCTGCGAAAGCAGGCCGCTGCCATTATCCAGGCCGCAGCTGCCGGCAATTTTGATACAGCGATTCATCTGACGGAGCGTTATGGCCAACAAATAAAAACCGAACAAAAAAACGCCGAAGAAGCGATCGCGATTGCAGAAAAGTTATGGTCTGGCGAAAACCAAGAATGCAGCAACGCTCGCTTAACACGAAAGGAAACGGCCGACCTTCTGCAAATTTCAATCGATACGTTAAGAAATTGGGAAATGAATGGTTTATTGACCGTGAAACGAAAGCAAAATGGTTATCGTGTTTATTCGGATAAGGATATAGAACGGCTGAAAATGATACGTGCTTTACGCTGTGCCAATTATTCCCTGGCAGCCATTTTGCGAATGCTGATTGCGTTATCCCGTGACCCCAAAGCGATTATACGAGAAACCATTGATACGCCCGAAGAAAATGCTGTCGTAATCTCTGTATGCGATAAACTGCTCACCTCCCTGAAAGTCGCCGAGTCCAACGCTCGCATCATGCTCACTCAACTTGAAGCAATGAAAAAGCAATTTAACCCTCCACTTTAACACCAGACTTTGCGCTGGTGTTATTTTTATTGAGGCCAAAACGAATTCAGGAGGGATTGGATCACGTGGAAACCACAATCAAGGTAGAAAACTTGAGCAAGTCATACGCCAACGTCCAAGCGGTTGATCGACTCAATCTGGCCATTTGTCGCGGTGAAGTGTTCGGCTTGCTGGGCGCGAACGGCGCAGGCAAGAGTACCGCCATGGAATTTATGCTGGGCACCAAACAACAGGACAGCGGCACGGTGACGATATTGGGGATGGACCCGCAAAAGGAACGAAAAAAACTGTTTGAGAAGGTCGGCGTTCAATTTCAAGAAGCCCATTACCAGGACAAAATAAGAGTGTCTGAGCTTTGCGAGGTTACGGCCTCTCTATACCAGACCCCCGCGGATTATACGAGCTTGCTGCAGCAGTTCGGACTGTCCGACAAGCTGAAAAGCCAAGTCAGCGAGCTTTCGGGAGGACAGAAGCAGCGTCTGTTCATCGTTCTTGCGTTAGTTCCAAATCCCGAGGTCGTATTTTTGGACGAGTTGACGACCGGGCTTGATGCGAGAGCAAGGCGCGATGTCTGGAAAAGTCTCTCCGACTTAAAAGCAAGAGGGTTAACCATTCTGTTGACCTCTCACTTTATGGACGAGGTGGAGACGCTCTGCGACCATATCATGATTCTGAAAAAGGGGGAAAACGTTTTCTACGGCACCGTGCAAGAAGCGATTGCAGCCAGCCCGTATCAAACGTTGGAGGATGCCTATCTTTGGTATACAGACGAGGAGGGAACCGAAAATGAAAGCATTTAGAACGCTGCTCAAAACCGAGGGCAAGCTGTCGCTGCGCGGGATGGACATGTTCATCTTTGCCATCTGCATGCCTGTCGTCGCAGTGATCATTGTAGGGGCGATTTTCGAGGATAAGCCGGCTTTCGATGGCGCAGCTTATACCTTCCTGGAGCAATCCTTTGGAGCGCTGGCGACTATTGCCATATGTGCCGGGGGCGTGATGGGCCTTCCTTTGGTGATATCCGACTACCGCAGCAGGAGAATTCTCAAACGCTTCAAGGTAACGCCGACCCCTCCCGCCCTCATCCTGGCCGTACAGGTTGTTATTTATGCGATCTATTCCATAGCTTCAGTAATCCTGGTCTACCTGACTGCAGCCCTTTTCTTTGGTCATCAATTTCATGGTTCATGGCTGTCATTTGCAGGCGCCTACTCCCTCGTCATGCTGTCCATGTTCAGCATCGGACTGCTGGTGGGCGGACTGGCGCCCAGCATGAAAACAGCAAGCGCTATAGCCAGCCTGCTCTATTTTCCCATGCTTATTTTCTCCGGGGCTACCTTGCCTTATGAGATCCTGCCTGCTGCGCTTCAGAAAGCGGCCGATCTGTTGCCGCTCACACAAGGGATCAAGATGTTGAAAGCCGCCTCGCTTGGCATGCCAATGGTCATCCTGCCCGTGGTTGTGATGACTGTAATCGCAGTGCTATGTATGAGTCTGTCTCTTCGCTTCTTCAAATGGGAATAAGGCGGGGGCATGAGCCGATGCGCTGCTTTCAACACGCTATCGGCAAGTAGCAGGCTCTACTCCTAGAGCTTCCGCGGCAGCGGTCCGAATACAACCTCGCGGCCGCGACGGCGATCTGATCACGGGAGAGGCTTTCCCGGGGTTGTTGCGGGCGAACTAAGCGACTTAACGCCAAAAACCTTATTCCGGCCGCTTGGCGGCGGAATAAGGTCTATGTGTGCTTGTTGCAGCAAGCCTAAGCTTATTTTCCAGCTTTATCGTTGTATTCCTTGGTCGCCGTGTCCAGCATGGACTTCCAATTCGCAAAATCCGTCTCCCTGGCGATATGGCGATCCAACAACTCCTCGAGAATATTGTCTATATCCTCCCAAGTCTTAGCTTGGAAATTGCCTTTCTCCAGAAGCTCGTCAAAGCTTGCAGAGTTGGAATGCCTGCTTACAAACGCTTCATTAAACAGCTTGCCCAACGAGATATGGTCCGGATCTTCCTGAATCGTCTTCTGGCCTTGCAAATCCTTCAACAGTTCATCGAACGACATTGGCTTTTGCTTTCTCAAATCCCCACTCCTTGAATGTAGTATCACTCTTTAATTCTGCACGAAGATATTTATTTTACAAGCTTTTTATATGAGTATGTCTTGTCCATGCTCGAAATCCTTAACCTTGCCGGGTTCCTCCCCAGACCGGCAAACATATTATCCAAATATACGCTGATCGTCTCCATGCTCCGTTACCACTCAGGAAGCGGCCGATCTATTGCCGCTCACACAAGGGATTACGTTTATGCAAAGTACATTGTAATGAAAAGTAATATGTGTTATTGTATTTACCAAGTGAATAGCATTCCTTTTTTTTGATTAATTACTTTGTTATGAAAAGTAATAATGGCGAGGTGTTAACGCAGTTGAATACTGAAATGATGAAAGGAATGGTTGACTTGTTGATATTATCCGTTTTAAATAAGGCGGATAACTATGGCTACGAAATTTCACGGTCGATTAAACTAAAGTCCCGAAATCAGTTCGATATTCCGGAACCCACACTTTACTTGTCTCTGAAGCGCTTGGAAAGCAAAAGCATTCTACGTTCATACTGGGGTACAGAAAGTAATGGAGGCCGAAGAAAGTACTACTCGCTAACTAAAGAGGGGAAGGACCAATTCGAAATATTAATAAATGAATGGACCGAAATAAGAAATTTGATTGATCGGTTTATTTAAGGAGGTACTTATGAAAGCACACCAAGATACCATGTTTAACTTACAACAACTGAACTATAAAACGTTAATCGCCGCTTCAATGCTGTTGTTTGCAGTAATAGTCTATATTGACCGATCATCGGCGAACGATAATCTGGTCATTGTCCAAGCGGGCTACTGGACTTCCT
Organism: Cohnella hongkongensis; assembly: GCF_042654645.1. Lineage (NCBI taxonomy): Bacteria > Bacillati > Bacillota > Bacilli > Caryophanales > Paenibacillaceae > Cohnella > Cohnella hongkongensis. Next base: position 249,947 of record NZ_JBHSEP010000006.1, read on the forward strand.
TTGGCCTTGCCACCGTATGGGGCATTATGAACTATATATCTCATATCCAATATAACGTGACCTCTGCAATCCGGCATGGAGATATTGAAGAGTATGTGGACAAGATGAAACTTCCCCTTGAAGAGGCGCAAGAGTTAATAGCATATCTGGCAGACTATGCTGCCGACTTGGCAATACAGCATCAACTGTCCGAGAAAGATGCACGGACCCGCGCAATGAATGAATTTAACATAAAAGAAATCCATCAATTAATGAAAGATAAGAACTTGTTTACCTTTATGAAGCATACCTACTTGCTTGGTTATGCAGCCGTTTTTGCTGCGCTGTTCCTGTTGCTTTCGGTCATTAGCAGCTACGTCGGTTGGTCAACCACAATGGTCAGCATTATTAGCATGTTGATCATTTACACGCTTGGTTTTATCGGAATGTTCATCTTGTATAAATTTCTAGATGCTATTTTTAGAAAGAAATTGTATGGAGATGAGGAGTAGTGTGATGGAAGAAATGATATTGGAAATCATAAACGACTACGGATACGTTGGAATTTTCTTTTTAATCATGATTGAAAACCTTTTTCCGCCCATTCCGTCAGAAGTGATATTAACCTTTGGCGGGTTTGTCACGACTCGTTCAGATTTATCCATCATTGGTGTCATTACATCGGCAACACTGGGTTCAGTAGTCGGTGCGATCATTCTGTATATGGCGGGTAGAATCTTTAACGCAGATAGAATTGAAAAGTTTGTTTCCAAATGGCATAGGTACTTAAGAACCTCACCAGAGGATATACAACGGGCTCACGCATGGTTTAGAAAAAACGAAAAATGGACTGTTTTCTATTGCCGATTTATTCCTCTAATTCGAAGCCTAATCTCATGGCCTGCGGGCATGGCCCGCATGAATTTCATACTTTTTTTGTGGCTAACTACACTCGGCTCCTTAATTTGGAATGCTGTCTTAATCATTATCGGTGCTTATGTTGGAGACTCTTGGACATCGATTGTTAAGTTTATGGATGTGTATTCCAACATCGCCTATGTCGGATTAGTCGTGTTATTCATTGCGTTTCTTTATTGGTACATTGGTATTTACAAGAGAAAAATCAGAAAATCGTGACGATAGGTACTTTCGTCGATACTGATGCGCTTCTACGCTGGATTTCGCCGTGCGCAGGATCCAAGCTACTCAGCCTTCCCGCGACTGGTCTTTCACCAGAGCTTGCTATAGAGAAATAAGGTTCCCTGCACGCTGATCAGCACGTGCAGGATAACCTTATGTTAGCGAATATCAGATGAGATCGGAAAGCTGAAGCAGGCGTTGCACAATGGTTGCAGCCTCGGCTCTCGTCACGAAGTCCTGTGGCGCAAGCTTTGAGGCGCTTTTCCCCTTTACGACTCCAGCCTGAATACTATCTGCAATACCGCCCAGCGCCCAGCGGGAGGCAGTAGCCGCATCCGTATACGGAAGAAGTGCTTCCTCTGCCGATTCGCCTGGCAGCTTAGCATGAAGTCCGGTGAGCGTCATTGCTCTGGATAACATGACCATCGCTTGTTCGCGAGTAATCGTATCCTTCGGATGAAACGTCCCGTCTTCAAAGCCGGTAAGCAAGCGATAGGTATACGCTGTATGCACGACATTGTTGTACCAGGCCGCCTGGGAAATATCCGAGAATGGAGCGGTCCCATTTTCCAAGGGCAGTCCTAATCCACGAACGAGGATAGCGGCAAACTCCGCGCGGGTAACTTGTCGATCCGGCTCATACGAATGGTCTCCCGTACCCATGACGATCATCCGGGCGCTCATGTCGCGTATGGCCTGTTCGGACCAATGATTCTTCACATCATTGAATTCTGCAGAATGAGATACAATGGCGAACGTACCGTTGGTCAGGCTGCTGACTTTCGCATAATGTTGGTTCTCATTCACAATGACTTGTAACGGTACATTACGGAATATAGCATCCGGTTCAACGACCACGGCTGTTGTCACCGAATCCGGGTTCACATTGCCCGGAATCGCAATCCAATGCTCTTGGAAGGTGTTGAACCTCGAAACTTCGACTGTTACCTCTCCGTTGGTCGCCTGAACGATAAATTCAATCGGCGGCGCGAGGAGGGTGAACATGCCTTTGGATACGGCATCTTTAATCGTATGAGCCGTGTCCTGTGCTTCCCGTGTATGAATCTCTAATTTTAGCTTGATGTCCTTCAAGGCAACCGAATCGCCAAACTGGCTGACTAGAGCTTCAAGGTTGATTTGCTGCACAGGCAGCACATACTTGGCTTTGTCGGTTTTGAGGGTAACGACGGCTTGCTTTGCTGCCATGCTTTTGACCAATTGGAAGTCCATCTCGGCCACAACCCTATCAAAGCTTGAGTTTGCCCGATAGGTGATGATCGCGCCTTGTTCTTCCTTAGCGAGTATACTCTCAATTTTGGTCCGATCGCCAACGATCGTCAGCATCTTGTTGCCGTAATCCACTGTTGTTTTCGCTCCCGCTTCGACCACTTGATGGTTAAGAAGGACGTCCGCGAGTTGAACTGCAATCTCGTTGTTATCGCTATTATGACTGCTGCTGTTGCTGCTGTTGCTGCTGTTATTGTTGTTGTTGCCGCCGCCGGGCGAAGAACTTGGGATGACTGCATTGGATGCAGCAGAAGCCATGCTTTCTCCGACATCATTGATCGCTTTAACGGTAAAGGTATAACTTATGCCAGGGGTCAGGCCGGTCACCGTGATTGGGCCTGAGGCTCCGCTTCGCACAATTCCTCCCGATGACACCGTTACTTCATAGCTGGTGATGGCATAACCACCGTCATTGGCCGGGGGTGAAAAGGAAACGGTTGCCTGCCCCTCCCCAGCAACGGCTATTACATTTGTAGGTGCGTCAGGAAAAGTACCTGGTGTGGCGCTGGCTTCATTCGACGCCTCGCTCAAGCCTCCTGCATTGCCTGCTTTTACGATAAAGTAATAGGTCATTCCGTTCATTAGACCGGTCATGTTGTATGTCGCGTCCGTAACTGTAACAGCAGCCGGTTCGGTAAACAGACCTTGAACGGTCGATACGTACACATTGTAATAGGTTGCGCCCGTCACTGTAGCCCAATTTAGGTTGACTTGACGGTCTGCTCTATCCGCAGTCAATTGTTGCGCGCTTGCAGGAGCGATATTAACGGTCACCACGTAATTTTGCGTGGAGCCATCCGCTGCGGTCACCGTATATGTCACCGGATTGGTGAAGTTCTGTGCCGTGCCGCTGTTCGGCGAGATGCTTGCTCCTGTGTGCGTAATCGTTGGCGTTAGCGATGTGACGTCCGTTCCGTAGGGTACGGAGATGGCGATTGTATGATTCGCCTCGTTCACCGTTCCCGTCACTGCCGGGCTTGCGAAGCTGAACGCGGTGATTGCCTTCGCGGGGCTCGCGGCCACATTTACCGTTACGGTGTAATTTTGCGTGGAGCCATCCGCCGCGGTCACCGTATAGGTCACCGGATTGGTGAAGTTCTGTGCCGTGCCGCTTGTCGGCGAGATGCTTGCTCCTGTGTGCGTAATCGTCGGCGTTAGCGATGTGACGTCCGTTCCGTAGGGTACGGAGATGGCGATTGTATGATTCGCCTCGTTCACCGTTCCCGTCACTGCCGGGCTTGCGAAGCTGAACGCGGTGATCGCCTTCGCCGGGTTCGCGGCCACATTTACCGTTACGGTGTAATTCTGCGTGGAGCCATCCTCCGCGGTCACCGTATACGTCACCGGATTGGTGAAGTTCTGCGCAGCGCCGCTGTTCGGCGAGATGTTTGCTCCTGTGTGCGTAATCGTCGGCGTTAGCGATGTGACGTCCGTTCCATAAGGAACAGTGATGGTAATCGTGCGAC
>NZ_JBHSEP010000006.1:253917-260564 GCF_042654645.1 Cohnella hongkongensis
GCCTTCGCCGGGCTCGCGGCCACATTTACCGTTACGGTGTAATTCTGCGTGGAGCCATCCGCCGCGGTCACCGTATACGTCACCGGATTGGTGAAGTTACGCGCGACTCCGCTATTCGGCGAGATGCTTGCTCCCGTATGCACAATAGTCGGTGTCAAGGCCGTCACGTTCGTTCCATAGGGCACATTAACGCTTATTGTGTGACTCGCCTCGTTCACCGTTCCCGTCACGGCTGGACTTGCGAAGCTGAACGCGGTGATTTCCTTCGTCTGGTTTACTGCCAAACCGAGCTTTACTGGCTTTAATACTCCATTTCCCCAGTGCCACAGCTTCCCCTCTTGATCCAAGGCATACGATCTATCCAATCCCCCCTCCACAGATGTGAAGCTTGCCATACGTAGAACGCCCCCCTCGAAAGAGGAGACCGTATATGTCTTAGCATTTGACGTGTCCGTGGTTGTACCGTCGCCCAGTTGTCCCTTGTCATTTACCCCCCAAACCCACATTTTCCCGTCAACATCTAACCCCAACGAGTGATTATACCCTGCGGAAATTTGAGCGAATTCAATCGGATTGCTGCCGTTCCTAATCGGAATCGGGATTGGATTGTAGCTGAAATTTGGAGAAAGTCCATGTCCAAGTTGCCCTTTGGAATTGTCTCCCCAGCCCCATACGTTGCCATATGTATCGAGAGCCAAAATAAAAGGCCCCCCTCCACTTGATCCGGAACCAATTGAAACTGATTTGAATCTGGTGTCTACCAACGTCCAGTATCTTTGGGGGAGATAACGTCCCTCCTCACGTATGTACCATACTTGATCCTCCGTATCTATTGCCAAAACCGCTTGATGATGTCCATAAAGCGATTTTAATTTAAAAGCAATCCCGTCCTTTTCTACCGGTACCTGCACCGGCACTTGGGGAGTCGACGATACTTCATAGCCCCATCCCCACAAGAATCCATTACTGTCCAAAGCGAATGAAGCATTCACTGTCACTGCGATATCTATAAATGTTTTACCCGGGATGTTAATTTTCTCCCATGTAAGAGATTCGCCTAACGGTCCATTGCCCAATTGTCCGAAAGAATCATTCCCTGTCGTCCAGATATTCCCGTTAATATCCAACGCCATAGAATGATCAGCTGCCGGTTTTACTTTTGTAAATATAACCGGGGTACCGCTATTCATCACCTGAACTTTTTTGGGGAGTACGGAGGATACCGTTGTTCCGTCACCATATTGCCCATATGGGTTGCCATTCTCCCCCCATGCCCAAATCTGACCCTCTTGATCCAACGCAAGTGTAGTCGCTTCTTCAGAGGTAACAGAAACAAATACGGGGTCATTTGGTGCAGCATAGGCATTCGTCGGAATAAATAACGGACCTGCGATAAGGATAAGCGCTAGTAGACTAATCCATATTTTTTTCACGATTAAAGTCGATTTACTCATCTTGTTCTCCTTCTCTTAATAGCCCGAGGAATAATTTTCCTCGCAATTTTATAAAAACCAGCATATCAGACGGCTATGAAAGAACTATAAAAGGACAATAAAAGAACTATGAAAGGACTATGAAGGGACTGCAGTTCACTTGTTATAGTGAAAGAACCTTCCATATAGTATGATCAATATAGATGTTTTTCCCTTCTTAAGGAGAACTTGATTGTGATAAGTGTAACGCTATCCAATGTGGTCATGCTGGTTTCCATTTTTTTGATGATCGCGTTTTTATGTTACGCCTTTCTGTATAGCCAGGAACGGGGAATCCGATATTTTGCCTGGGTGATGGTTTGTCGCGTGATTTATGCCGGAAGCGTGATCATGGAAATCAACAGCGAAAGCTTAGCTTCGAAAATGCTGTTCCGGAATATGGAACAGACCAGCTTGCTGTTTACGGTGCCTATGATGATTTTTTTCGTGCTGGCTCTGTTCGGGAAAAACGAATATTTACGTCCGTTTCGCATGATGCAGATTCTATCGATTTTCGTGCTATGGTCAGTATTGATATGGACCAACCCCTATCACCATCTGCTTTTTTGGAATATAGAGCTTAACCAAGGGCATTTGGAAGTAAGCAAAACCGTTTATTCTCTTGCGTTTAATATCATCTGTTATTTGATTGTTGCGGCTTGCGTCTTTTATTTGTTCGTCTATATGCGGCGCGTTCGTCCCGAGATTCGCACGCCGGGCATCTGGTTGATCTTGTGCGGCTGTATCCCCGCATTAACGGAAGTCGCCAAGTTCGTTTATTCAGACTTCGCGCCATGGCTGCTTCCTATCTCGGTTTATTGCGGATTTGCGGGAATGACCATGCTGTGGCTCGTGATCCGTTACCGGATGTTCTCGGTCGTTCCGCTCGCCAGACAAGTCGTGGTGGAAACGATGAAAGAAGGAATACTCATCGTCAATCGCAGAGGAAGCGTCGTCGATAGCAATTCGTATGTCGAGCCCTTATGGGCGGGTTCGGGAGAAGGTTCGATTGCGGGGAAGCCTATCGACAAATTGTTGGCCGATTGGCCGAATTGGCTGCGAGCCTGCAAGCGAATGGAGACGAGCGAGATAGAGATTGAAGCTCAGGTGAATGGAGAACCCCGGGTCTATACGGTCAAGGTGTATCCGCTCTCTTCCCGGGGAGGGACTGAGCAAGGAACCGTATCCGTATTGTTCGATATTACGGACAAGCAAAGGCAGATGGAACGGATCGTTCAGCTCAATCAGCTAAAGGACCATTTGTTCGCAATCGTTTCCCACGATATCCGGAATCCGTTAGCGGTCCAGGCTAGCTTGATTGAGGTACTGGAAGCAGATAGAACGATGTTTAACCGCAATCATCAGGAAGTGATCGATGCTTTAAGCGGGCAAATTCAAAATACGTTTGCGATGATCGAAAATTTGCTGGAATGGTTTCGCAGCCAGAAGGAAGGCATGCTGCTGCACCCCGAACGGTTACGTCTGGTAGAAGCGGTCGGGGAAGTGTGTCGCACGCTGCGAATTAAAGGCGAAGCCAAACAAATCGATATTCATACGGAAATTAACGGCGACATTGAGGTCTATGCGGATAGAGAAGCGGTCAATCTGATCGTTCGTAACCTGCTGACGAATGCGATCAAATTTTCCGATCGGGGCGGGAAAGTCAGGATTAGCGCCGAAACGAATGCCGGTCAGGTCATCGTATCGGTGAGCGATAATGGTGTGGGTATGGAGAAAGAACGGGTTCGGGAATTGTTCGATCCGCTGAAACTCGTGTCTACGACGGGTACTGCCGGGGAGAGGGGAACCGGCCTGGGACTGCAAGTCTGCCAGCAATTCGTGCGGATGAGCGGGGGACAAATTTGGGTGGAGAGCGTGCCGCGCCGGAAAACCGTTTTTTACTTTTCGCTGCGCGCGGCAAACTCGGAAAGGAACAACGATGAAAGTACTGCTTATCGATGACGAACAGGCAATGTTGACGGCATTGAGCCAGCTATTGTCGCGAATAGAAGGCGTGGAAATCGTCGGGATGGTACGCAGCCGTGCAGAAGCGGTTGCGTTTGTCGCGAAGCATATCGTGGATCTGGCCTTTATCGACATCAAAATCGCGGAAGACAGCGGATTGACGTTAGCCCTCGAATTGCGGAAGATGAACGCGGAGTTGGATATTGTGTTCGTCACCTCCCATAAGGAGTTTGCGCTGGATGCTTTTCATGCTTATCCATTGGATTACATCGTAAAGCCTATCTCTAAGAAGAGATTGGAAGAAACCGTTGCGAGAGCGGCGAGAGGACGGGCGGAAAAGCGAGGCTCCGGTCACGAGGACGGGTCGAAACGATTGTCGGTTGCAAGCTTGGGAGCTCTGCAAATCAGCAATGCGCAGGGAGAGTCATTGAAGTGGATGTCCCGCAAAAGTCAGGAGCTGTTCGCGTATTTGTTGCTTTGTCGCGGGAATCGTACGGCCAAAGTCCGTATTCTGGAAGATATATTCCAGGATAGAGAAGGTTCGGAGTTATATCTCAATACTGCGCTATACCAGCTGCGCAGGACTCTGGCTACGCATGGAATGAAGGCCATACTTGTCTCCGATCGCGAACAATATCAGATGAGCCTAGAACATATCAAGGTCGATTTTATAGAATTCGAAGAACGATTGTCCGGCTTCCACGCCATTGATGAAAACAATGTAGAGGCCGCGATTGCCGTTGAGAAAATGTATACAGGTGATTTGTTCGAAGACAAGCCGTACGAGTGGGCCCTTGTCGAGCGCGAGCGGCTTAGCGACGTCTACGACGCGTTTGCCAAACGTCTAGTCAAGTGGCTGCTCGAAAACGATCGGATTCGTCAGGCCGTTCAGATTTCAAAAAAGCTGGTGCGGCGCAACGAATTGGATGAAGAAGCGAATATGCTGCTCATGCATGGGCTTGCCGCTTTGAAGGACAGGCTAGCTCTCCAATTACGATACAAGAAGTATGAAGCGCTTTTGAAGCAAGAACTCAATATTCAGCCTTCGGCAGAGCTGGTCGAATGGTACGGTCGTTTATAGCCAGCGAAGTCTTCGGTAGGCGAAGCTGTGCTCCTGATCGGGAACTGAGCCGCGCAGAAGCGCTTGTCCTGAAAAAGAGGGACTGACGCCCCTCTTTTTCATTTCCGCCCATATATCTCAATTATCTTTCCTCACTAACAGTGAGCAGCACCCCACATGTGTTGAGTGTTGATCGCAGACATAGGATGTAGTGGTTCTTACCTTAATTAGCTTACTGATAGCCTATTATAAATCCTCCAGAATAAGAGCAGACTGTACATTCACAGTTTTGCTCGGCTAATACCTGAAGATACCGATAAACCATGTTTGGTGCAATAAACATATAGTTTACCACCCGTAATTACAGGAAACCTACACGTTGGACTCTGTTCCGGATAAAGGCGGTTCAGCAATACTCTGTCGCTTTTAACAAGGGCTACAAAGGAAATATAATGTTCTTTGGTCATTGGATGGTCAAAGGTGATAAAGTAATCCGTATCCATTTTCTCTACTGTGATTTTAGTTGCGGCAGGTGAATCCAATGGCAGTAGACATTCCAATTTTCTTCCACAGCAGAAGATAGAGGCGCTTCCTGTGCTAACCAAAATATTTCCGCAGGAAGAACAGACATAAAACCGCACTTTGTCAATGTTTCCGCTATCTGGATGATTTGATGTGATTTCACCCTCCATCATCTGCTTCATATCAACGCCCAAAATAGCAGATAGCTCCGGCCACAGCGATAGATCAGGACACCCTAAACCACATTCCCATTTCGAAACCGTTTTATTTTGAATACCCAATGCATCTGCAATATTTTTCTGGGTCAGCTTTTTTTCCTTTCGGAGCTTGGCAATTAATCTGCCTATTTTCACACAGTCCATGCCACCACCTCCATTTCTGCTATACATGATACTACAGAAACCTTGCAATTACTTGTACCAATCTTGCTGGAAGCTGCTTCAAATCGGTTATATCGAGTGTGTTTTCAGCACCGTAAAGCTCTCGGATCGCCTCCTTATCTTGCCCGATCGCTGCAGCCAGGAACTGGATGCCTTTTCGCCTAAATTCCTGCAAAGTATATTTCATATCATGCGCCGCCTTTTCACCTGTATAATCAGGCAAAGCTTTAGGCTGGCCGTCACTGATACTGATTACTAATTTGGTTTTTTGGGGCACTTTAAGCAATCGATCGGAAATCATGCGCAAGGCCATACCATCCCGATTATTGCTGCGAGCCTGAATGTTCATAAGAGCATATTTTTCATCTGCATCTTTGCTTTCGAAGTCTACATAAGCATAGACGGACATTTGCTCCAGCTTGGAGCGGTCTGCCGTATCCCCGTAAACCATGATCGGAATGCCGCACCCTGTGCAGAATTCATATAAAGCAACAGCTGCCTGTTTTGCTGCATCCAAACGGCCGAAGGCTGACATTGACGCTGATTCATCAATCCTGAGAGCAACCGCAAGGGAAGGTTCTTCCTCAGGCGGGCGTTTGCGGGCAAATACACGGAAATCCACAGAAGCGGCCTGATCCGCGCAAAATTTTGTGCCATATAACTGAGATTTGGCGAATTCAGCGGATACTTCATGCTCTAAAAGCGGGTTTGTTTTTCTTATTAGCTCCTGAATAACTGGCCTTAGGGCTGCAATTATGCGGTTATATTGTTCCCTGTCTTGAGCGGCAGCTTCCGGGCGGTGGACAATAAGCTTGATTTCTTCATGGCAGCTGCCTTGAACACTTTGCCGTGCTTCCCTGTTCAACTGTTTACGAAATTCTTGTTTTTGTCGTTCATTTGTATCGGATTGATCAAGCTCATGATAAAATGGGATGCCGTTTTCTCCATTCTCATGGCTAGAAACATCCGTATTTTCATCACTGCTCGTATCCGAATGCCCCTCACTGTCTTCTGATTTTCTCAGACGCACTGCATTTTTATCAGCTTGATCTGTTTCTGCAGAGAATTCTCCGTTATCGGAAATATGAAGTTCCATTACTTCCGGATTTTCACCGTCTGAATGGATCGGCTACACTAAGTTGGACAGAAAAAATAAGGGCTTGTAGAATAAACCTATCATGCTAAGGAGCGGATCTCTACAGTGCCTAAAAAACAACGACGTACGTTTTCAACTGAATTTAAAAAACA